>DATBIZ010000243.1:0-4641 GCA_036556645.1 Vicinamibacteria bacterium
CGCCAGCGCCGGCAGGAGCTGGAGCGCGCGACGGTGTCGTTCGTCCACCCCGGGGAGGCCCAGGCCGAGCGCGAATTCAACCTGCAGGGCGAGGAGACCTCGGTGTTCGTGGAGCCGACCAGCGGCCGGCGCGGACGGCGCGGCCGGAAGTGGTTCTCCTTCGACGTGCCGGTCCGGCGCGAGGACGCGGGCAAGCCGCGGACGCTCGTCGTCACCTACCACTCCGATCAGCCGCGGGCGCGCACCTTCGAGATCCTCGTGGATGGCACGCGCGTCGGCGAGCAGACGCTGCCGCCCAGCGGCGCCTCACGCTTCGTGGACGTCGAATACGCGCTGCCGGCGGCCACGCTGGAGGGCAAGCAGCGGGTCACCGTGCGTTTCCAGGCGATGCAGGGCCGCGAGATCGCGGCCGTGTACGGGATCCGGCTGGTTCGCGCCCCGCGCTGACGGTCAGGCCCCCTCGGTGACGCCGAGCAGGGCCCGCCGCTCGACCTCCGTGAAACGCCGGGCCGCCTCGGTGTCCGGACGCAGCAGCGACGCGACGGCCCCGGTCAAAAACGCGAGCGGCACCGTGATCAGGCCGGGGTTCCGCAGCGGGAACGACGCCGACTCGCGCTGCAGCACGTCCACCTGCACGGTCGGCGAGAGGTAGATCAGCAGCACGGCCGCGCCGGTGCCCGCCACCATGCTGGCCACCGCGCCCGCGGTGCTGAAGCCGCGCCAGAACATCGAGAGGAACAGGGCCGGGAAGTTGGCGCTGGCCGCGATCGCGAAGGCGAGCCCGACCATGAAGGCCACGTTCTGGCCCTTGAAGGTGATCCCGAGCGCGATCGCCATGGCGCCGAGCACGATCGTGGCCGCGCGCGCCACCCGGAGCTGCTCGTGCTCGCTGGCCTCGCCGTGCCGGACGACGTTGACCCACAGGTCGTGCGAGAGCGCGGCGGCGCCCGAGAGGGTGAGGCCGGCCACCACCGCCAGGATGGTGGCGAAGGCGACGGCCGCGATGAAGCCCAGGAACGGCGTGCCGCCGACGGCCAGCGCGAGCAGCGGCGCGGCCATGTTCCCGCCCCGGTCGATCGCGCGCACGGCGTCCTGCCCGACCAGGACCATGGCGCCGAAGCCGAGCACGAACGTGAGCAGGTAGAAGAAGCCGATGAACGCGGTGGCGTAGAACACGGACACGCGGGCGGCGCGCGCGTCGGGCACGGTGTAGAACCGCATCAGGATGTGCGGGAGCCCGGCCGTGCCGAACATCAGCGCGATGCCGAGCGAGACCGCGTCCCAGGGATTCGTGACCAGCCGGCCCGGCTGCAGCACAGCCTCGCCGTAACGCTCGGCCGCCGCCGCGAAAAGCGCCGCCGGGTTCATGCCGAACTTCGCGAGCACCATGGTCGCCAGGATCAAGGCTCCGCCCAGCAGCAGCACCGCCTTCACGATCTGCACCCACGTGGTGGCGATCATCCCGCCGAAGAGCACGTAGGCCAGCATCACCACGCCCACGGCCACGATCGCCGCCTCGTAGGACATCCCGAACATCAGCCGGATCAGGTTGCCGGCGCCCACCATCTGCGCGATCAGGTAGAAGACGACGGTGGCCAAGGTGCCCACCGCGCTCGCGATGCGCACCGGCCGCTGCTTCATCCGGTAGGCCACCACGTCGGCGAAGGTGTATTTGCCCAGGTTGCGCAGCGGCTCCGCGATCAGGAACAGCACCACCGGCCAGCCGACGAGCCAGCCGGTCGAGTAGATCAGCCCGTCGAAGCCCGACAGCGCCACCAGCCCGGCGATGCCGAGGAAGCTCGCCGCGCTCATGTAGTCGCCGGCCAGCGCGAGGCCGTTCTGGAAGCCGGTGATGCTGTGCCCGGCCGCGTAGAACTGGCTGGTCGTCTTGGTGCGCCGCGCGGCCCAATACGTGATGCCGAGGGTGACGCCGACGAACAGGAGGAAGAAGAAGAGCGCGATGCCGCTGGTCTCGCCCAGCCCGGCCGGGTCGGGCGCCACCTAGTGCGCTCGCTCGCCGCGGGAATGGAGGTCGCGCAGCGCCGGGTCGTACACCTGGTTCGCCCAGCGCACGTACACCCAGGTCAGGACCCAGGCGGAGACGATCACCAGCACACCCAGCAGGATGCCCACCGTGAGCCCGCCGGTCAGGTGCGCCGCGAGCACCGGCTTCGCGAAGGCGATGAGCAGGATGAAGCCGAGATACACGAACAGCATCGCCGCGGTGAGCGCGAGCGCGAGCCGCCAGCGCCGCGCGGCCAGACGAGTCACGTCCGTCGCCTCGGTCATTCCCCTGGACCTCCTGGTTGATAGCGCGAGCTTATACCGGCTTCGCATGCCCATGCGCACAGGGGCGCGTGCGGAAGCGGCGGGCGCCTTCGCCGGTCAGCCGAGCTTGGCCAGCTCTTCCGCGAGCGCGGCCAGCGAGCGGCGCAGCATCTCCTCGTAGGCGCCGGTCGCCGTCTCGAGCTGGCGCGTGAGGTCCACCCGCGCCAGCTCCAGCTTCTTGCGCCGCGGGTCCACGAGCGGCCCCGTGCGCGGCGCGCGCGCGTTCAGCTTCTCTTCCTGCTGGTCAGCGACGGACTTGCTGTCGAATCCTCGGGCCATACTTCCTCGTGACCACCCAGCCCGCCGCGCCCAGGAACGGCGTGAGCACGAGCAGCTCCCAGGCGATCGCGACGACGTTGTGGCGGACCGTCCTCCAATCGAGTGTACGCCCGATGTCCATGAAGACGATCCAGGGCGACTTGTAGAAAGCGCGGTCGAACGGCCAGAGCGCCATCAGTCCGATCGGCGGGTGGGTGTCGTTGCCGAAGTAGTCGAGCAGCGGGTGGGTCAGCCAGCCGGCCGCCACCACCAGGCCGAGGGCCAGCGGCGCGCGCCCGCCCGCCAGCTTCGCCACGAGCACGGTGGCGAGCCCGGCGAGGACGGCGGCGCCGATGCTGTGCGTTTCCGCCTGATGGTGGTTGCGCCCGTCCACGAACCGGAAGAGCAGGTCGAGGTCCGGCGCCATCGCCGCGACCGCCACCAACGCCGCGCGCCGCAGGCTGCCCGCCTCCGCCGCGCCGCGCGCGGTGACCGCGTGCACGGCGAGGCCGACGAGTCCATGGCCGAGGGGGGAAGGCATCGGGGGACGCGAGGATAACGCATCGCGGAGCACCCCTACTCGGCCCGGGCCGAGTCGCGGAGGTGTGTGGACGCAATTTGGGTGATATGTTCACGCCGGCCGCGGAGGTCGAGTGAGGCTGGCTGCCATGCCGCTCGCCACCCTGGGGGCCGTGATCCTGGCGGTCGGGCCAGGACTGGCGCAGGACGTCGTGTGGCAGCGCGCGGCGGCCGCCGTGCAGCGCGCCAGGGCGGCTCCGGCCGAAGCGGCTCCCCTGCTGCGTGAGGCGCTTCGCGACCTCGAGCAGCGTGACGCGGAACGGCAGCGGGAGTTCTCGGACGCCGCCTCGCGGACGCTTCCCGCGAAAGCCGCCGCCCGGCTCGAACGCGCCCGCGCCGCCTACGGCGCCGGACAGGGACGCCTGCTCGAGCTGCTCCGACGGGCGGCGGAGCCCCAGGCCGCCGTACCTTCGAGCCCGGCGGCGATCGGCGAGGCCGGCCGGCTGCTCGACCGCATCGAGCGCGCGGCGCGGCGCGAGCCGATCAGCGCCGACGAGTTGCCCGTCGCCGCGCCCACGCTGGTGCCGCCCAGTCTGGGCGTCGCCTCCGGCGCCGCCACGACCGTTCCGATCGGCGCCATCCCGCAGACCCTGAAGGACGCCGCGGACGCGCTTCCGAACGTGGTGGAAGCCTACGAGTGGGTCCGTAACGCGGTCGCGCCGGAGTTCTACTACGGCGTCATGAAGGGGCCCGTGCAGGCCTATCTCGAGCAGGCCGGCAACGACGCGGACACGGCATCGGTGCTCGTCGAGATGCTGCGCGCCAAGGGTGTCCCCGCCCGCTATGTGCGCGGCATCGTCGAGATGCGCGCCTCGGCGATCACGCCGCTCGTGGGGACCGCAAGCGTGGAACAAGCCGTCCGCGTGCTGGAGCGCGCCGGCATCCCCCACGAGGTCGTGCTCGGCGCGGGCGGCGTCGCGTCCGTGAAGCTCGAGCGGATCTGGGTCGAGGCGTACCTGCCGTACGCCAACTACCGCGGCGCGATCCTCGACGCGCAGGGCAAGGTGTGGCTGCCGCTCGACGCGGCGTACAAGCCGCTGGCCGCTCCGTCGGGCGTGGACATCGCCGAGAGCTTCGGCTTCGACGCGGAGGCGGCCTGGGCCGACTACCTCGCCGCGGAGCAGTCCGCCACGCCGCTGGAGTTCCTCCGCGCGCGGCTCGAGCTGGTGCTCGAGGCGACGCCGAGCGTGTCCTACGAGGGCCTGCTGAACCGCCGCGCCTTCGGCACCGAAGTCCACGGCATCCTTCCCAACACCCTGCCCTACCGTGTGGTGTCCGTGACGGAGCGGACGTACGACCTGCCGGCGACGCTCGTCCACGCCGTGCGCCTCACCGCCGAGCGTGAAGGCGCGACCCTGCTCGACACGACGGTTGAGGTGCGCGAGGTCCTCGGCCGCCGGCTGACGCTTTCCTACGAGCCGGCCAGCGACGACGACGCGGCGGTGGTCGCCTCCTACGGCTCGCCCGCGCTGACGC
>DATBIZ010000244.1:0-21345 GCA_036556645.1 Vicinamibacteria bacterium
GCAGAGCCGCGCGCCGCGGCTGGGCGACCGGCGCGACCCCCGCAACGGGCGCGACTACCGGCTGCCGGACCGCCGCGAGGGCGAGCGGCGCACGCTCGAGGAGCAGCAGCGCGCCGCCGGCAACGGCGGCGACCATCGTCCGGCGCCTGGCCCCACCCTGGGCAGCCACGGCGCGGCCATCGCCCCGATCCCGCCGGCGGTCGAGCGCGAGCACGAGGCGCGCCATCCGGAGCTGGCGCCCGCGCCGGTGGTGGACGCCCCGCCGCCCGCCGGCCACAGCGCCAAGGCCGATTAGCGTTCCGGTCCGGTTGCCGCGGTTCATCGTCTCGCTCCCGCTGGTGGCGGCGCTGACCGTCGGGCTGGGCCTCGCGTCCCTGGTGGCCGGCTTCGTGCGGCCGGGCAGCCGCGCTCCACGCCGGCTCGAGCGGACCTGGGCGCGCGCGCTGCTGCGGCTGTGGGGCGTGGACGTGCGCGTGCGCGGCGCGGAGAACGTGCCCGGCGGCCCCGCCGTGTTCGCGGCGAACCACGCCAGCGCGCTCGACATCCCGCTGCTGTTCGGCTACCTGCCCGCGGACTTCCGCATCATCCACAAGCGCTCCCTCTACCTGTTCCCGGTGATCGGGCTCTACCTCTACCTGGCGGGGCACATCGCGATCGACCGCGGCAACCCGTTCCGCGCGCGCCGCAGCCTCTCGCGCGCCGCGGCGCGCATCGCGGCCGGCGAGAGCGTGGCCGTCTTCCCCGAGGGCACGCGCAGCCCCGACGGCAGCGTGATGCCCTTCAAGCGGGGCAGCTTCGTGCTCGCGCTGGAGGCCGGAGTGCCCGTGGTGCCGGTGTCGCTCTGCGGCGTGAAGCGGCTCTCCGCGCAGGGGCTCGTGTTCCTGCGCGCGGGCGCGGTGGGTCTCGTGGTGCACGCGCCGATCGAGACCCGGGGGCACCCTCCCGACGACGCGGACGGGTTGGCCGACCAGGTTCAAGGCGTGGTGACCCTCGGATGCGCGTGAGGCGGCGTGCGGCCGCCGCGGTGCTGGCCGCGGCCTGGGCGGGCGGCCTGGCCGTCGCGGCCGGCCGCGAGGCGTCCCCGGCCGCGCTGCGCCGAGACCTCGACCGCATCGTGGCGCGCCCCGCGCTGGCTCACGCCTGGTGGGGCATCGAGGTCCGCAGCCTGCGCAGCGGGCGCACCCTGTACGCGCGCGACGCGGAGAAGAACTTCAAGCCGGCCTCCACCCTGAAGCTCGTCACCACCGCCGCCGCCCTCGACGCCTTCGGCCCGGACGCGCGCCTGCGCACGTCGGTGGAGACCGCCGGGCGGCTCGACGCCCACGGCCGCATCCTGGGCGACGTCTACCTCGTCGGCCGCGGCGACCCGAACCTGTCCGGCCGCTTCCACGCCGGCCGCGCCGTGGCCCCCCTCGACGAGCTGGCCGAGGCCCTGCGCGCCTCGGGCGTGCGGCGGATCGAGGGCCGCCTGGTCGGCCACGAAGGGCTCTTCCCGGGCGACCGGCGCGGCGAGGACTGGGCCTGGGGCGATCTGGTGTGGTCGTACGGCGCCGAAGTGTCGGCGCTCTCGTTCAACGACAACACCGCGCAGCTCTCCGCCTCGCCCGGCGAGCGCCCGGGCGACCCGCTGGTGGTGGACCGCGACCCGCAGACCGCGCACTACGCGGTCGCGTCCACCGCGGTCACCTCGGCCGCGGGCACGAAGCCGGAGATGGTGCTGCGCGCGGACCCCGGCACGAACCTCTTCCGCCTGTCGGGTTCGCTGCCGGCCGGCGGCGAGCCCTGGCAGGGCAGCGTCGCGATCGCCGACCCGGCGCGCTACGCCGCGGTGGTGTTCGCCGAGCTGCTGGCGGCCAAGGGCATCCGCGTCACGGGGGCCGTGGCCACCTCGTCCGATCCGCTCCCCGGCGGCTTGCGCGTGCTCGCCGCGCGCGAGAGCGAGCCGATGTCCGAGATCGTGAAGGTGGTGAACAAGCGCAGCCAGAACCTCCACACCGAGATGCTGCTGCGCCTGCTGGGGGCGAAGGTGAACGGCGCGGGCACGGTGGAGGCCGGGCACGAGGCGCTGGAGGATTTCCTGCACCGGCTGGGCGTGCCCGCCCAGACCTGGAGCCTGCAGGACGCCTCGGGCCTCAGCCGGTCCGACGTGCTGACGCCGCACGGTCTGGTCGCGCTGCTGGCGGCGATGGACCGCCACCGCCACGCCGGCGTGTTCCGCGACAGCCTCCCGGTCGCGGGCGTGGACGGCACGCTGGAGGGGCGCCTGCGGGGGAGCCCGGCGCAGGGCCGGGTGCTGGCGAAGACCGGGAGCCTCCGGCACGTGAACGCGCTGGCCGGCTACGCCACCACGCGCGGCGGCGAGCGCCTGGCCTTCGCGATCGTGCTCAACCACCACACCGCCCCCGGCAGCGCCGGCGTGGCCGCGATCGACGACTTCGTGAACGCGCTGGTCGCGCGGTGAGCGCGCCGGTCGAGGTGACGATCGCGCCGGAGCTGCGGGGCCGCGTCCGTCTGGGCGTGCTCGTGCTCGAGGGCGTGACCGTACGCGAGGCCGACGAGGCGCTGGCCGCCGAGATCGCCGCCTGCGGCTCCGAGGTGCGGGAGCGCTACGGCACCGCGAAGAGCGGGGAGGTCCCGGCGGTCGAGGACGCCCGTGCGCTGTACAAGGCCCTCGGCATCGACCCCACCAAGACGCGGCCCTCGAACGAGGCCCTGCTGCGCCGCGTGCTGAAGGGCGAGGCGCTCTACCGCGTCAACACCCTGGTGGATGCCCTGAACCTCTGCTCGCTGCGCGAGCAGCTCCCCTTCGGGCTCTACGACCTCGCCCAGGTGGCGCCTCCGGTCGTGCTGCGCCGCGGCCTGGCCGGCGAGGCATACGAGGGGATCCGCAAGGGCGCGGTCAACGTGGACGGCCGGCCGGTGCTCGCCGACGCGCGCGGCCCGTTCGGCAACCCCACCTCGGACTCCGCGCGCACGATGGTCACGACCGCGACCACGCGCGCGCTGGTGACCGCGTACGCGCCGTCCGGCTACGCGCTGCCCCGGCTGGAGAAGGTGCTCGAACGCACCGAAGAGACGCTCACCCGCGCCTGCGGCGGCACCCGCCTGGCGCGCGAGACCCTGCCGCCCCTCAGCGGTCCCTGAACGTCTCCGCCGAGCCCGGCGCGGTGAAGTCGACCGGCTCCTCGCCGATGCGGCCGCGCACGCGGTAGGACGCGCGGAGCTGCAGGAAGTCGCGCGCGCCGCCGGCGCCCAGGCCCGGGCCCCCGCCGAGGCGCGTGCGGACCGCGTCCTGCACGCGCGCCTCCATCTGCAGGTCGAGGCCGGCCTCGCGCGCGGCGATGCGCACGACGTGGGGCCGGCCGCCCGGGCCCGCGGAGGTCTCCTCGATCACCGCGTTGCGGGCGAACGCGATCGGGCCGCTCGGCCCGATCACGGCCACGATGCCGGGCAGGGCCGCCCGTCCGCGCGGCACCGCGTCCTCGGGGGCGACGATGCGGCCGTACAGGAACGACAGGCCCTCGTGCGAGACCTGGCCCCACTGCCAGGTGACGCCCTCCCAGAAGCCCCAGTTGTGGTCGTGGTAGCCCGTGGCTCCCGCGAGCGCGCGCCGCCGCGTCCCCTGGACGAGCGTGCCGCCGAGCGGGCCCGAGAGCACGGGCACCACGTAGCCCGAGAGCCATCCCCCGCGCCCCCGCACGACGAAGGGCGGCACCGAGCGGCCCGGCACCGCGTCCAGCGTGATCTCGCCGGTGAGCGGCGGCCCGCCGCCTTCCGCGGCCAGGTCGAGCGTGATCCGGTAGCGCAGCCCTTCGAGCCGCACGCGGCTGCCGCCGAAGTCGAGGTCCGGCGCGCGGGCGAGCAGCTCCGCCTCCTCCACCTCCGCGCGCGCCGAGAAGCTCCGCATCCGGCCCTGCTCCTCGAGCTGCAGCCGCACGCCGCACGCGCGGCGGCCGCTCGACGTGCGCGGGCCGGCCATGAACGTGAGGTAGAAGCGGAGCGAGCCGTCGGGCGAGCGCCCGTTGAAGTAGAGCCACTCCGCCCAGGACGAGGCGCGCGCGGGCACGTCCGGGATCGGGTGGAAGCGGTCCATCGCGCGCAGCACCGCCTCCGGCCGCGGATCGGTCCACTCCCGGTCCGCCGGCGCGTCGCGCCAGGCCGCCACGCCCGAGGTCTCCACGTCCCCGATCGCCCGCTCCAGGCTGGGCACGCCGCCGCGCGCCCGCACCCGCGTGACCCGCTCGCCCTGCACCAGGAAGAGCGGCGCGCGCGTGCCGGGGGAGACGCCGCGGGCGCGCCCGGCGAGCGGCGGCGCCCCCAGCACCGAAGAGAGCAGGAAGCGCGCCGCGTGCACGTCGCCGGCGCGGCCGGTCACGACCAGGTCGCCGCCGCCGCGCAGCGCCGGGGCGCGCGACTGCTCCACGATCACCCCTCCGACGCCGAGCAGCGCGGCCATCACCGCGATGCCGAAGCCGAAGCCGCCGGCGAGCACGGCCGCGCGCACCGGGCGCGCGGCCAGCGTGCGCAGCACCAGGCGCCAGGTCATCGCGCCGCCTCCCGCGCGGGCGGGGCCAGGCGGCCGCTGCGCATGTGGAGCCGGCGCTTCGCGCGGGCGGCCAGGGCGGGGTTGTGGGTGACGATCACCAGCGCGGTGCCGTCGCGGTTGACGCGGTCGAACACCTCCGCGATCTGCTCGCCGGTCTCGTCGTCCAGCTCGCCGGTCGGCTCGTCGGCGAGCACCAGCGCGGGCCGGTTGGCCAGCGCGCGCGCGATCGCCACCCGCTGCATCTCCCCGCCGGAGAGCTGCGAGGGCCGGTGGGCGGCGCGGTCCGCCAGCCCCACGTACGCGAGCAGCTCCGCGGTGCGCGCCCGCCGCTCGGCCGCCGCCACCCCGGCCTCGCTCTGCACGATCTCCACGTTCTCGAACGCGGTCAGCATCGGCAGCAGGTAGAAGCGCTGGAACACGAAGCCGATCCGGCGCAGTCGCAGCCGGGTGCGCTCGTGGTCGCGGAGCGCGGCCACCGGCCGCCCCTCGAAGAGCAGGTCGCCCGAGCTGGGCGCGTCCACGCAGCCCAGGATGTGCAGCAGCGTGGACTTGCCGCAGCCCGAGGGCCCGGAGATCGCCACGTAGTCCCCGGCCTGCACCGCGACCGAGACGTCGCGCAGCGCTTCCACCGGGCCGGCGGGCATCGGGTACACCTTCGCCAGGTGGCGGCCCTCGACGACCGGCGCGCTCACGAGAGCGTCTCCCGCCGCAAGGTGGCCGCGATGGGCAGGCGCGCGGTGAGCAGCGCCGGGTAGGCCGCCGCGACCAGGCAGGCGCCGGCCAGCAGCGCCGCGTGCAGGGCCAGCGCGCGGGGCTCGAACACGAAGAAGTGCAGGCGCGCGGGCACGTCCGGCATCTGGCGCAGGATCGCGTCCAGCACCCGCGCCAGCGCGAGCCCGAGCGGGATCGCGAGGGCCCCGCCCGCGCCCACGAGCAGCGCCGATTCCGCGAACAGGTCCGCGGCGATCCGCCGGCGCGGGAACCCCAGCGCGCGCAGCGCGGCCACCTCGCCCAGGCGCTGGTTCACGGAGACGGTGAGGAGCGTGGTCACGAGCAGGAACGCGAAGAACGACGTGATGGTCGAGAGCACGAACGAGACCTGCCGGAAGTACGAGAACTCGCCCTGGCGCAGCCGCTCGAGCACCTGCTCCGTGGAGAACGGGTGCAGGTCCGCGCGCGCCGCGCGGATCGCCGCCACCGCGGCCTCGGCGCCATGGCCGGGCCGCGAAGCCACCAGCAGCAGGTCCGCCTCGTCGGCGGCCACGCCCCCCACCGCGCGCGCGAAGCCGTCGAGCGTGACCGTGGCGCTCGCTTCGCCCGCGGTCTCGAAGGGGAACTCCACCACCCCGGCCACGCGGAAGGGCTGCGCGGGCAGCACGGTGGCGACCTCGACCACGGCGCCCGGCTCGGCGCCGAGCTCCTGCGCCATCGCGCGGTTGACCACGATGGACGGCGGCTCCGTGCCCTCCACCAGGTCCGACCCGCGCAGCACGCGCCACTCGCCGCGGCGCCGCGTCTCCGTCCCCAGCAGGGCGACGCTGGCCGTGCGGCCGTCCGCGCCGCGCACGGACACCGACCCGAAGCGCACGGGCACCACGTCGGCCACCTCGGGCAGGGAGCCCAGCGCGCGCGCGGCCGCCCGCGCCTCCGCGATCGGCGGGCCCAGGCCCGGCAGCGCGTCGGTGGCGGTGACCCGCACGTCGTAGCCGGTGCTCTCCAGGATCTCGCGGAACGAGAGCAGCAGCCCGCGCGACAGCATCAGCATGTCGAAGAGCAGCGCGCCCACCACCGTGATGCCCGCCAGGCCCAGCACCGCGCGCGCCGGCTGGCGCGACAGGCTGCGCCACGCGAAGGGGAGCGGCCTCACCGGCGGAGCAGCTCCAGCACGGGCCGCCGCAGCAGCGTCCAGGAGGCCACCAGCCCGGCCAGCACGCCCAGGGGCAGGGCCAGCGCCACGCACCAGGCGGCGATGGCGGGCGTCACGCGCACGAACACCAGCGTGGTGTCGTAGCGCCACTGGAAGAAGGCGTTGACCGCGCCCTGCGTGGCGGCCGCGAACACGACCCCGAACCCGGCTCCCGCCGCCGCGATGCAGAAGCCCTCCACCAGCGCCTGCGCCAGCACGCGCCGCCGCGACACGCCGAGCAGCCGCAGCAGCCCGGCCACCTCGCGCCGCTCGTCGGCGCGGATCACCATCAGCGCGAGCAGGAACGCCGTGCTCCCGACCACGGTGACCAGCGAGATGGCCAGGTGGAAGCGCTCGATGACCAGGAAGTGCGCGTCGTCGCCGGCGGTGGTGGGCGCCACCGCGACGCCGGGCGCGCGCGCGCGCAGCTCCCGCGCGTAGGCCTCGGCGTCCGCGGGGTCCGCGAGCGCGATGTTGACCGCGCCGACGGAGTCGCCCTCCGCCTCGCCGCCCTGCAGGGCGAGCAGGTCGGGCAGGTGCAGGCGCACCTCGTACCGCTTCGAGGTGAAGCGCGAGGGGTCGGGCGCCGGCTCGTAGGTGCCCGCGATCCGGAACTCCCGCGCCCCGGCGCCGCGCGGGTCGGCGGAGAGCCGCACCACGTCGCCGACCTCGAGGCCGCGGTCGCGCAGGAGCGTGCGCGAGACCAGGATCCCGGGCGCGGGTTCCGCCGCCGCGGAGGCGAGGAGGAGGAGGAGGGCGAGGAGCGGCACGAGGTGAACGTCCATTCTAGTGCTTCCGCGCGAAAGGACCCGCGGCGGACGGACGCGCCACGATACTGGCGGGGACCATGGCCACGCTGACCCTGACCGCGGCGGAGAGGATCCTCGAGGGCCTCTCCGCCGCCCAGCACGAGGCGGTCGTCCACGGCGAAGGCCCGCTCCTGATCATCGCGGGCGCGGGCACCGGCAAGACGACCGTGCTCACGCGCCGCATCGCGCACCTGATCGCCTCGCGCCGCGCGCGCCCCGAGGAGATCCTGGCCCTCACCTTCACGGAGAAGGCGGCGGCGGAGATGGCCGAGCGCGTGGACCAGCTCATCCCCTACGGATACGCCGAGAGCTGGATCGGCACCTTCCACGCGTTCGGCGACCGCGTGCTGCGCGAGAACGCGCTGGAAGCGGCGCTCGACCCCGGCTTTCGCGTGCTGAGCCGGCCCGAGCAGGTGATCTTCCTGCGCGAGCGGCTCTGGCGGCTTCCCCTGCGGCGGTTCCGCCCGCTGGGCGATCCCACCCGCCACCTCGACGCGCTGCTCACCCTGGTGAGCCGGGCCAAGGACGAGGACGTCTCCCCGGGCGCCTACGGCGCCTGGGCCGAGGCCCGCCTGGCCGCGGCCACGGACGAGCCCGCGCGCGATCTGGCCGAGCGTCACGCGGAGCTGGCCGCGTTCTACCAGGCGCACCAGGACCTGCTGGCCGAGGCGGGCGCGGTGGACTTCGGCGACCAGATCTTCCGGGCGCTCGAGCTGCTGCGCGCGCGGCCGGCCGTGCTCCAGAAGCTGCGCGCGACGTACCGCTACGTGCTGGTGGACGAGTTCCAGGACACCAACCACGCCCAGCTCGAGCTGGTGCGGCTGGTGGCCGGGGGGGAGCGGCCCAACGTGACCGTGGTCGGCGACGACGACCAGGCGATCTACCGCTGGCGCGGCGCGGCCGCGGCGAACCTGCTCGCGTTCCGGCAGCTCCATCCGGGGGCGCGCGAGGTGGTGCTCACCGAGAACCACCGCTCGACCCAGGTGATCCTCGACGCGGCGGCGCGGCTCATCTCCTACAACAACCCCTGGCGGCTGGAGGCCATGACCGGCATCGACAAGCGGCTGCGCTCGCCGCGGCGCGAGGGCGAGCCGGTGCGGCACCTGCGCTTCGACACCGTGTCCGCCGAGGCCGACGGCGTGGCGGCCGCGGTCGAGGAGCGGCTGCGGCGCGGCTTCCGTCCGCGCGACGTGGCCCTCCTGGTCCGCAGCAACGGCGACGCGGACCCGTTCCTGCGCGCGCTGAACGTGCGCGGCATCCCGCACCGGTTCACGGGCAACCGCGGGCTCTACGCGCGCGAGGAGGTGCGGCTGCTGGTCGCGTTCCTGCGCGCGCTCGCGCACCCGGACGACTCGGTGTCGGTCTTCTACCTCGCCGCCTCCGAGGTCTACCGGATGCCGGAGCCTGAGCTGCTGCGGCTGAACCGCTACGCGCAGCGCAAGACGCGCCCGCTGCTCGAGGTGCTCCGCGCGCTGCCCGGGGCCGAGGACCTGGCGGGCGTGGGCGGCGCCGCGCGCGCGGCGGCCGAGCGGCTGCTGCGCGACCTCGACCAGGCCGCGGCCGACGTCCCGCGGCTGCGCACGGGCGAGGTCCTCTACCGCTACCTGCAGTCGTCGGGCCTGCTGGCGCGGCTCTCCCAGGAGGCCAGCGCGCGGGCGGAGGCGATGGTCAAGAACATCGCGCGCTTCTTCGAGGTCGTGAAGGCGTACGGCGACGTGGCCGAGCACGACCGCGTGCCCGCGTTCGTCAGCCACCTCGACCTGCTGCGCGAGGCCGGCGACGACCCCGCGGTGGCGGAGGCGGAGCCCGACGAGGACGCGGTGGCGGTGCTCACCGTCCACAAGGCCAAGGGCCTGGAGTTCCCGGTGGTGTTCATCGTGGGCGCGGCCGAGGAGAAGTTCCCGGTCAAGCGCCGGGGCGAGCCGCTGGAGCTGCCCGCCGAGCTGACCAAGGAGGCCTTCGGCGGCGGAGACGCCCACCTGCTCGAGGAGCGGCGGCTCTTCTACGTCGCGATGACCCGCGCCAGGGAGGAGCTGGTCTTCACCTCGGCCGCGGACTACGGCACCGCGCGCGCGCGCAAGGTGTCGCGCTTCGTGGTGGAGGCGCTCGACCTGCCCTCGCCCGCGCCGGTGGCGCGCCGGACGCGCGCGCGGGAGGCGCTCGCGCGGCACCAGCCCGCGCCGGAGCCGGTGCCCGCGCCGGCGCGCCGGATGGCGGCGGGGGAGCCGCTCACGCTGTCCTTCCGGCAGATCGACGACTACCAGACCTGCCCGCTGAAGTACCACTACGTCCACCGGCTCCGTGTGCCGCTGCTGGCGCACCACCGGGTCGTCTACGGCAGCGCGGTGCACAAGGCGGTGCAGGCGCACTTCCGCGCCCGGCTCGAGGGCCGCGGCTTCGGCGAGGAGGACGTCGTCTCCGCGTTCCGCGCGGCCTGGGTGTCCGAGGGATTCCTCTCGCGCGAGCACGAGGAGCAGCGCCTGCGCGCGGGCGAGGAGATGCTGCGGCGGTTCCACCGGCAGGAGACCGCCGACCCGCTGGCGCCGACCGCCGTGGAGAGCGAGTTCTCGTTCATGGTGGACCGCACGAAGGTCGTCGGCCGCTACGACCTGGTCGTGGAGCGCGACGGGCTCGTCACCATCCTCGACTTCAAGACCGGCGCCGTGGACGACCTCGACAAGGCGAAGGAGCGCGCGCGGGAGAGCCTGCAGCTCGACGTCTACGCGCTGGCCTGGCTGCGCACTCACGGCACGCTGCCCGCGCGCGTCGAGCTGCGCTTCCTGGAGTCCGGGCTCTCCGGCGGCAAGAAGCCGACCCTCGAGGAGGCCGCCGCCACCGAGGAGCTGATCCGCGCCCTCGCGCGGCGCATCCGCGCCCGCGAGTTCCCGGCCAGCCCGTCCTACATGGCCTGCGGCCAGTGCGCGTTCCGCGACATCTGCCCGCACACCGCGCGGGCGCCGGAGTTCTCCGAGGAGAGCTGATGCCGTTCGACGCGAAGACGCGGTACCCGCGTCCGCTCATGGACAAGCTCGGCGTGAAGCCCGGCATGCGGGTGTCGGTGGTCGGCCTGGACCAGCCGTGGCTCGTGAAGGAGCTCGAGCAGCGGGGGGCCGAGGTCAGCGTCGGCCGCGCGCGCAAGGGCTCGGCGCTCGTGTTCGCGGGCATGACCCAACCGGCCGACCTCGCGCGCCTGCCCGCGCTGCGCGAGGCCATCGAGCCCGACGGCGCGGTGTGGGTGATCTGGCCGAAGGGCCGGAAGGCCTTTCGCGAGGACGACGTGCGCGCGGCCGGCCCCGGCGCGCGGCTGGTGGACGTCAAGGTGGTGAGCGTGTCGGAGACGCTCAGCGGCCTGAAGATGGTGGTGCCGGTCGCGCTGCGGGGCCGCTGAGATCGCCTAGGGCTTCGGAGCCGGCTGCGGGAACCCGTTGTCGTCGCCGATCCAGCTCAGCGGCTGCCGGTTCAGGCTCCTCTCACCCCACCGCTCCGACGTCTCGCGGACCTGCTCCCAGACCCGGTTGAGCGTCTTGTCCACGGCCACGTTCCACGCCTTCTGGTGCGGGTCGGTGAGGGGATCCTTGCCCTGCAGGGCCATCTCGTAGGCCAGCGTGGCCTCGATCAGCTCGCGGACCTTCACCTCCTTGCCGCCCACCATCTTCGGGAACCCGTCCACGAGCTCCAGCTTCCCGCCGATGTTCACCGTCTTGTCGGCCAGCGCGCGGCCTTCCGCGATCCCCTCCTGCCAGGCTTCCCGCTCGCTTTCGCTCATGGAGATCTCGCCGGGGCCGAAGGGGTCTCCCTTGGTGGTGCGCTCGACGTCCTTGACCCCCAGCACCTCCCACATCAGGCCGTACGTGACGCCTTTCTGTTCCTGGATCCGCTGGCCCACGGTGAAGGCCCGGTAGAGCTCCAGCGCCGTGACGACCACGACCGCAACCCCGCCGCCGACCTCCGCGGCGGTCACGCCGGCCACCTCGGGCCAGGCGAGGCCGGCGCCGACTTCGACCGCGTGGCCGGCATGACCGGCGGCGTGGAACACGTGCTGCCACGTCTCGATCAGCTCGATGGTGTGCAGCACGTCCATGCCCTGGTGGATCCGGTGCTCGGCGTGCCGCCAGTGCTCGTCGCTGGTCTCCGGCACCTCCAGGTCGGCGGACCCTGCGCTGCCGCGCACGGCCCAGTCGAAATGAGGCACCTCCTCGACGCTCCAGTCCGGACCACCCATCACGCCTCCTGCCTGCGATCGCGGCGGCTCAGTCCGCGAACCCGAAGGTCACCCATCGCCCGCGGATCTCCACCAGCGCCTGCTCGACCGTCTGCGCCGCCTCTCCGTTGGAGGCCATGGTGCCCGCCATCGACTCGCCGGACTTCTCGAGGGCCGCGCGCTTCTCCGACGCGAGCGCGGTGAGGTTCTCCAGGTCGCCCTCCAGCGTGCGCGTCTCGGCCTCCAGGGCGTCCATCTCCTTCTCGACCAGCGCGCCCATCTGCGTCACCGCGTATTCGGCCACCTGGTCGGCGTGCTCCTCCAGCTTCGCGAACGTGTCGTTCACGACCTTGTCCGCTTCGATGATGCGGTCCTTGAAGTCGTCTTCTCCGGCCTGGAGCTTCGCCGGTCCGTAGATGTCGAGGACCTTCTGCACCGGCTCGACCATCTCCTCGATCTCGTACGCCATGTTCTCCAGGGCGGGCGCGAGGTCCTCGGTGAGCAGGCGCTCCACCTCCTCCACCAGCGCGCCCAGCTCGCGCGCGATCGCGTCCGCCCGCTCGAGCGCCGCCCGGCTGGCCGCGGCCGCGCTCTCGGCCAGCGAGGTGATCTGCGGTGCGATCTCGCGCAGGTGGGCGGCGACACCGTCCAGGGCGGCCGCCTCGGGGTCCAGAGCCTGGTGCGCCTCGGCGCCCGCGTCGGAGCAGAGCTGGGCCACTTCGCCCAGGCCCGCCTCCGCCGCGGCCGCGTCGTCCGAGAGGCGTTTGCCGGCTTCCTCCACGTCGTGAGCCAGCTCCTGCGCGGCATCGTGCAGCGCCTTGCGGTCCGACTCGAGGGCGTCGTTGAGGGCGACGACGCGCCCGGCCGCCTCGTCGCAGCCCTCGCGCGCATCGCCGACGCGCTCGCGGAACAGGCGCGCCGCCAGCACCGCCGCGTGCGCCGACCGGGTGAGATCCTCTGCCGCCATGCCCGCTCCTACTGCTGCCTCAGGCGCAGGACCGCGTCGTGGATCTGCTGGATTCCCCGCGGCAGCGGCTCCTTGGCTTCCATCAGCTCCTCGACCGCCTGGTCGTGGCCGTCCAGCGCCTTCGCCACCGCCTCGCGCTGCGTGGCGGCGGTGGCCCCCAGGCTCTCCAGCTCGATGCGGAGGTTCTCGGCGGCCAGGCGCAGCGGCGAGGTGATCGCCTCGAGCCTGCTCTGGAAACCGGTCACCACCGCCTCCACGCCGGACTGGACCTGTTGCGCGAGCTCCGTGAGGTGGGCCGTGTAGCGGTCCTGCCGCGCCGCCATCTCGTCGAAGAAGGCGCCGGCGTCGAAGTGGACCGAATTCACGAGCTTGGGCTTGACCTGCTCCACGAAGACCTCGCACGACTGGGTGAACGTGTCCCGCGTGCGCTCCATCGCCTCCTGGAGGTCGCTGAGCTGCCCGGTCAACGTGGAGACCGCGGCCTCGATGCGGGTGGCGCCGTCGCTCGCGGCCGCCTCGATCGCGTCGATGGCGGCTTCGCCGTCCGCCGAGGCCTGGTCGACGGTGGTTCCGCCGTCGAACAGCGCCTGCATCAGCTCGGTCCGCGCGGCGCTCACGTCTTCGGCGGCCGCCTGCACCAGGTCTTCCGCCTGCTCGACGTAATTGCTTCCCTGCGTCCACGCCGCCTCGGCGCGTTCGACCGCGGCCGTGAGCCGTTTCTCCAGCGCGTCGGTCAGGGTGGTGAACCCGGCGAGCGTGGCCTGCGCCTGCGGGAGCAGGCCGTCCGCGGCCTGGCGGGCGGCGCCGGCCTCGGCGAGCAGGTGGGTGGCGGCTTCCGAGAGGTGGTGGGCCGACTGCCGCATCTGGTTCACTTCCTCGGGAAGGAGCGGCAGCATCGTCGACAGCTCGTTCAGGTCTTCCTTGAGGTCGGCGCCGTCACTCATTGAGCGTCTCCATCGCTTCCCGGATCTCCCTCAGCTCCTCCTCCGCCTTCGCGATCTCGGAGCGGAGGTCGGCCACGGACACGACCCTGGGTTGATCCGTCTCCGCGGCCGCGGCGGCGCGCTCGAACTCGAGCTCGGTCTGCTCCAGCTCGGACGCCGCCAGCTCGACCGCGTCCGCCACCTGCCGGTTCTCGTCCTCGATGCCCTGGCCGCCGGCGGTGCCCTGGCCCTCCGCCGTGTCCTGCGCGGCGTCGGCGTCGGCGTCGAGCCCGCGGCGCCACTCCGGGAGGAACGTGCCCGCGGCGTTGCCGATCTCGTCGCCGCGCCGCTCGAGCTCCTCGGGCTCTTCCTTGTCGAACCGGTCCATCTCCTCCTGCAGGGTGTTCGCCGCCTCACCGCGCGCCTGCCCCAGGACGTTGCTGGTCGTGATCAGGGCGGAAACGGTCTGCTTGTCGACGTCCTGGACCTGCTCGACCGCTTCCTCGATCTCGACCACCAGGGCCTGCATGGCCGTGTCCGCGTCGGTGGCCCACTGCTCGAACTCCGACTGCTCCTGCGCGAGCACCGTCTCCAGCGGATCGAAGCCGCGGCTCTGCAGCTCTTCGAGCTGCGACTCCAGCGCCGTCGCACGTTGGGTCAGCTCCTGGTGCGTCTCGTCCTCGCTCTGGGCGATCTTCTCGTCCAAGCCCGGCAGCGAGGTCGTGAGCGCCTCCTGGGCCGCGGTCTCCAGCTCGCCGGCGGACGCGACGGCCTGGCCCTCGGACGCCTCGACCTCCTTTTGAAGCTCGTCCGCCTCGGCCTGGAGCCCGTCGAGCGCTTCCCGGAGATCGTCCTCCGCCTCCTTCAGCGCCTTGCCCCGCTCGTCGACGTCCGGGATCGCGGTCTCCAGGAACGTGTTCGCGCCCTCCAGCGCCGCGCAGAGGGCCTGAAGGTTGTCCAGCGACGGCGCGTAGCCACCACCCATGCTCAGCCTCCCACGATCGAGGACGCGCTGGGCACGGCGCGGTCCAGCGCGTTCGAGATCCCGCTCAGCGCGGTGAGCGCCGCCTCGGCCCGCTGCGCGAGGGCATCGGCGTCGGAGTTCAACGCGTCCGTGGCCGGGGGAGGCACCTGCGCCAGCTCCTGTACGGCGGTCCGGACCGGCTGCAGCGCCGCCGTCACCCAGGTCTCCTCCGGCTCGGGTCCGCTCGGCGTCTCGCCGGTGAGCGTGGAGCGCAGCGACTCGTGGGCCTCGTTGTGGGACTTGACCGCCGTGTTCAGCGCGTCGACCACGTTGCGGCCCGCGACCACGCCCACCGCGCCCAGCGAGGCGACGAAGGCATCGGCCATCTCGGTCGCCATGGCGCTGAGCTTCGCCATCTCCTCCTTGACGCCCCGGTGCCATTCGCCGAAGCCGTCGCGCGCCTTCTCGGCGGCCTCGCGCAGCTTCTGCACCGCCGCCTCGGCTTCCGTCAGGCGCGCCTGCATGCGTTCCTGGAGCTCCTGCACGCGGCCCTGCAGGCCCTGGAAACCGTCCACCACCTGCTGCGTCGATTCCTCCATGCCCGCGAGCAGGCGAGCGCGCAGCTCGGCCAGCCGTGCGGCGTCTTCGCGCGCCGTGGCCAGCAGCGCGCGCACGGCCGCCTCGGTGGTGTCGCACCGCGCCGGCAGGTCGTCGACGATGCCCGCGATCCGCTCGGCCTCGTCATGGACCTGCTGGCCGGCGTGGTCCAGCGCCTGCCGCGCGCCCGCCATGTCGTCGTGCACCGCCTGCGCTTCCTGGGCGGCCAGCAGGGTGAGAGCGGTGGCGGCATCGACCACCTCCGCCACCTCGGTGCCGCCCGCTTCCGCCTGCGTTGCCAGGGCGGACGAGCGCTCGATCGCTTCTTCGAAGAGCTGGTTGATCTGTGCGGTCATCGGCTGGTCCCCGGGCCTGCAGAGGGGCCCTCTCTCTGTTCAATGCGGAAAACGCGACGAAAAACCACACCACCCCTGGGAAAGGTTGGACAAGGGTACGCCAGCCGCGGCTCGTCGTCCATGGGGCGGTTGCCGGCGCGTTGACGCCGCCGCACCCGGGACATAGGCTGGCCTCGAACCACAACGCAGAGGGTTTCGCACGATGCAGAAACGGATCGGCTTCGCCGGCATGGGCTTGATGGGCAGCCGGATGGCCTTGAACCTCGTCCGCAAGGGCTTCGAGGTCACGGTCTGGAACCGCACGCCCGACAAGTGCGAGCCGCTCGCCAGGGAGGGCGCAAGGGTCGCGCGCACGCCCCGTGAGCTGGCGGAGGTGGCCGACGTGGTGGTCGCCTGCGTGGCGGACCCGGGCGCGGCCGGCCGGGTGATGTTCGCCGAGGACGGGATCCGCCCGGCCGTGCGCCCCGGTTTCCGCTACCTGGAGTGCTCCACGATCTCGCCCGGGCTGGTCAAGCGGATGGGCGAGGTGCTCCGCGAGCGGGGCGCCGACGTGCTCGAGGCACCGGTCACCGGCTCCAAGCTGGGGGCGGAGCGCGGCACGCTGCTCTTCATGACCGGCGGCCGCAAGGAGACCCACGAGGAGCTGATGCCCGTGATGATGGCGATGGGCAGCAAGGCCATCCTCTGCGGCGAGCTCGGGGACGCCTCGGTGGTGAAGCTGATCGGCAACACGATCATCTCCTTCATGCTCGAAGGCTTCTGCGAGGGACTGGTGGTCGCGCGGAAGAACGAGATCCCGCTGCAGACGGTCCTCGACGTGGTGATGGCCTCCGGCTTCGCCTCGCCGTACTTCGCGTTCAAGGGCCCGGCCATCGACAAGCGCGACTTCGACCAGCACTTCTCGATCGACCTGCTGGTGAAGGACCAGACCCTGATGCTGGAGGAGGCGGCCGGGCGCCGCGTGCCCATGCCCGGACTGGCCGCGATCCGGGAGGTCTTCCAGTCGGCGCGCGCCCAGGGTCTCGGCCAGGAGGACATCGGCGCGGTGATCAAGGTGCTGGAGAAGGCCGCCGGCGTGTAGCGCCGGACCTGTCCTGGCCTCCCGCCGTGCCACGCTGCGCCCGAGGGCATCGTGTCCCTGGAGGCGTGATGGAGACGATCGTGGGCGGCCTGGCCGCCGCCGCGCTGCTCGGGTGGGCCCTCGGCTGGCACCTGGCGCGCAGCAAGGCCGCCGTCGAAGCGAGCGCTCTCGGCGAGCGCCTGCGGGCGGCCGAGGACGCTCTCACGCACGCCCGCACCGACCTCTTCGCCCGCGACGGCCAGCTCGAGCGGCTGCGCGAGGAGTCCGCGGAGCTGCGCGCCGAGGGCGCCCGCCTCGAGACGCGGCTTCACGACGAGCGTCGTGCCGGCGAAGAGAGGCTGGGCCTCCTGCAGCACGCCGAGAAGCAGCTTCGGGAGGCCTTCCAGGCGCTGTCCGCGGAAGCGCTGCGCCAGAACACGCAGTCGTTCCTCGACCTCGCGCAGAGCACGCTCGCACAGTTCCAGAAGTCCGCGGAGACCGACCTCGAGGCGCGCCAGGGCGCCATCGCCGACCTGCTCAAGCCGGTCGGCGCCACGCTCGAGAAGTTCGAGTCGGTGGTGCAGGACATCGAGAAGGAGCGCGTCGGCTCCTACGCCGCGCTGCGCGAGCAGCTCGGCGCGCTGGCCGCCAGCCAGACCCAGCTCCGCACCGAGACCGCGAACCTGGTCAAGGCGCTGCGCACGCCGTCCACCCGCGGGCGCTGGGGCGAGATCCAGCTCCGCCGCGTCTGCGAGATGGCCGGCATGGTCGAGCACTGCGACTTCGACGAGCAGCAGGTCTCGACCCGCGACGACGTACGCATCCGTCCCGACGTGCAGGTCCGGCTGCCCGGCGGCAAGACCGTGGTGGTGGACGCGAAGGTGCCGTTCATGGCCTACCTGGAGGCGCTGGAGGCGAAGGACGACGCGCACCGCGACGCGATGCTGCGCGACCATGCCCGTCAGGTCCGCGACCACGTCTCCCGCCTGGGCAGCCGCGCCTACTGGGACCAGCTCCCCTGCACGCCCGACTTCGTGGTGATGTTCCTGCCCGGCGAGCCGTTCCTCAGCGCGGCCTGGGACCAGGACCCCGGCCTGATCGACGCCGCCATGGAGCAGCGGGTGATGCTGGCCACGCCGATCACCCTGATCTCGCTGCTCAAGGCCGTGGCCTACGGCTGGCGCCAGGAGAAGGTCGCGGAGAGCGCCCAGGCGATCAGCGACCTGGGCCGCAGCCTGCACGAGCGGCTGCACAGCCTGGCCACCCACCTGAACGGCGTCGGCAAGGCGCTCTCGCAGGCGGTGGTGGCCTACAACCGCGCGGCGGGGTCGCTGGAGCGGCGCGTGCTCGTGGCCGCGCGCCGGTTCGGCGAGATGGGCGTGAACACGACCGCCGACCTGCCGGATGTGCGCCGCGTCGACCGCACCGTGCGGACCGTCAACCCGACCGAGGGGTTGGCGGAGGTGGAGCCCAACCCGCACCCGCTGTTCGCCGTCCGCGACTGAGCGGTCGCGCGGTTCGCGCGCGTGGCGCGGGGCGTCGGCGCCACGTTGACCAGGTCACGCCGCCCGGCTACGCTCCTGATGCGCCTCCCGGCGGGAGGCGCGCTGCTTCATGGACACCCTCGCCATCCTGGTCGCGGCCGGCAGCGGCGAGCGCCTGGGCGCCGGCCGGCCCAAGGCCTTCGTGCCCGTCGCCGGCCAGCCGATGCTGCTCAGAGCGGCGGCCGCCTTCCAGGCGGCGCCCTCGGTCGAGGCGATCATCGCGGTCGTGCCGCGCGCCGAGGTGGACAACGCGCGCGCGCTGCTCGCCACGCTCCCCAAGCTGGCGTCGGTGGTGGCCGGCGGCGCCCGCCGCCAGGACTCGGTGGCGGAGGGCTTGCGCCAGGTGCCGGAAGACTTCGAGGGGATCGTGCTGGTCCACGACGCCGCGCGCCCGCTGGTGGACGTCTCCATCGTGGAGTCGGTCTGCGCGGCCGCGCGCGAGACCGGGGCCGCGCTGCCCGTGCTCGGCCTCGTGGACACGATCAAGCGCGTGCGCGAGGGCGTGGTGACGGAGACGCTGGACCGCCGCGAGCTGGGGGCGGCGCAGACGCCGCAGGGTTTCCGCCGCTCGCTGCTCGCGCGTGCGTACGCGGAAGCGGAGAAGACGGGGGCCCTTCTCACCGACGAAGCCACCGCGGTCGAGCGGCTCGGCCATGCCGTGCGCGCGGTGGCGGGGACGGCGCGGAACCGCAAGCTGACCACGCGGGACGACCTGGCCTGGGCGGAGGACCTGCTCACCAGCGAGGACCGCCGCGGCACCGGCCACACGCGCGTCGGCACCGGCTTCGACGCGCACCGCCTGGTGGCCGGCCGGCCCCTGATGCTCGGCGGCGTGCGCGTCGAGCACGCACGCGGGCTCGAAGGCCACTCCGACGGCGACTGCCTCGTGCACGCGGTCTGCGACGCGCTGCTCGGCGCGGCCGGGGCCGGCGACCTGGGCAGCCGCTATCCGAGCAGCGACCCGCGCTGGAAGGACGCCTCGAGCATGGTGTTCCTGGCCGAGGCCGCGCGCGAGGTGGGCGAGCGCGGTTACGTGGTCGAGAACGTGGACGCCACCGTGATCGCGGAGGAGCCGCGGCTCGCGCCCTACACCGACCGCATGCGCATGCGCCTCAGCGACGGCCTGCGCGTGCCGCCCGAAGCCGTGTCGGTGAAGGCGAAGAGCACGGACGGCCTCGGTCCCTTCGGGCGCGGCGAGGGCATCGCCGCGCTCTGCACCCTGCTGCTCAAGAGGAGGTAGGCGCCTTCGATGCACCTCATCTGCGGAATCAACCCGGTGCTCGAGGCGCTCGGCGCGCGCGAGCGACACTTCGACCGGCTGCTGGTGGTGAAGGGCCTGCGCAACCGCCGGGTCTCCGAGGCGATCGCGCGCGCGAGCCACCTCGGCATCCCGCTGCGCTTCGAGGCCCGCGAGATGCTCGACCGCATGGCCGCCGGCGTGCCCCATCAGGGCGTGATCGCGGTCGTCTCGGCCAAGCCGCTGATGGACCTGGACAGCGTGCTCGACCAGGCGAAGACGCCCGCGCTGCTGGTCGTGCTCGACGGGGTCGAGGACCCGCGCAACCTGGGCGCGATCATCCGCACCGCGGAGGCCGCCGGCGCCGACGGCGTCGCGCTGCCGGAGCGCCACAGCGCCGGTCTCTCGGAGACGGTGGCGCGCGCGTCCGCCGGCGCGCTCGAGCACGTCAGGGTCGCGCAGATCGGCAACGTGGTCCAGGCGCTGGAGCGGCTGAAGGCCCGCGGGGTCTGGGTGGTGGGCTTCGACGCGGCCGGCACCGAGCGCTGGGACGCGGTGGACCTGAAGCGTCCCGTCGCGCTCGTGCTCGGCGGCGAAGGCCGCGGCATCCGCCGGCTGGTGCGCGAGCACTGCGACCACCTCGTGTCGCTCCCCCTCTTCGGGCACGTCGGCTCGCTGAACGTCTCGGTGGCGGCCGGCATCGCGCTCTACGAGGTGGTCCGCCAGCGCGGCGCGGTGCCGAGCCACGTGCGTCCGATCCCGCCCAAGGCCCTGGCCGCCGCCTCGCGCGTGATCGGGCCGGCGGCGGACGACGGCGAGCACGACCCCGGCCGCCACGGCCGCGAGCACGAGGCGCACGGCGGCGCGGCCGAAGACGAGCACGAGGAGACGCCCGAGCGGCTGGTGATCCTCGACGAGGAGGACTCCGCCTGGTGGGCCGCGGCCCCGGCCGGAACGAACGGAGGTGAACGCCAGGGTCGGCCGTCGGCGCCTGCCGAGCGGGCCCGGCACACCGGCGGCGGCGGGGCGCGGCACGGACGGCGCGACCGCGATGGCCGGCGCGGCGGCCGGCACGGTCGCGAGGATGGGCGCCACGGACGCGGCGACGCACGTCCCGCCGGCGGCGAGGGCCGCGAGCATCCCGCCGACGCGCGCCCGCATCCCGAGGGCGGCCGCGGCGCTGAGCAGGGTCGCGGGCGGCGCCGCAAGCGCGGCCGCGGACGGCCGCCTGCCCCCGGCGGCGCGGAGCCGCGGCATGGCGGCGAGTCGCGCCGCGGTCCGGGGGCGCCCTCGCCCGAGTCCCCGTCGCCCGCGTCCGGAGCGCCGGACGAGCCCCGCCACGGCCCCGAGCGGCCTGCCGAGGGCGCCTCGGGAGGCCGTCCCGAGGGCGGGGGCCACCGCCGCCGGAGGCGTCGCCGGCGCCACTGACGGCTTTTCAGGCACTTGGCTTGCATTGGGCGCGGCCCTTTGTTACAGTCGGGGTTTGTCGCTGGCGTAGCTCAGCGGTAGAGCGGCTGATTTGTAATCAGCGGGTCGGGGGTTCAATTCCCTCCGCCAGCTCCACCCGCCGAGGGGCGCCGGTCGGCGGCCCTTCGATCCCGAGCGAGGCAACCTGTGGCCGCTCGTCGCAACGGCGCGTGCCGGGTGCGCGGTGGTGCGGGAGGCCGGAGCGGGATGGGAGGTGAGGGGGGGAGGTAGCGAAGCGGCCAAACGCATCAGACTGTAAATCTGACGCCCCTCGGGCTTCGAAGGTTCGAATCCTTCCCTCCCCACCACTTGGTCGCGCAGCGGAGAATCGGGAAGACGACATGGCGGGTGTAGCTCAGCTGGTAGAGCTCCAGCCTTCCAAGCTGGATGTCGCGGGTTCGAATCCCGTCGCCCGCTCCATTCGAACGATGCGGAGCACGCCGGGCGGTTCAGGTGCAGGCGATGGCGGGCCGGACGGTGACGCCCACGTAGCTCAGTCGGTAGAGCGCGTCCTTGGTAAGGACGAGGTCACCAGTTCAATCCTGGTCGTGGGCTCCAGCTAGAGACCCCGGAAGAGAAGTCAAGAGAGCGGACGAGAGCGGAGGCAGCAGCAAAGCGATGGCGAAGGAGAAGTTCGACCGGACGAAGCCGCACGTGAACATCGGGACGATCGGGCACGTGGACCACGGGAAGACGTCGCTGACCGCGGCGATCACCAAGGTGCTGGCCGCGAGCAACCCGAAGGTTCAGTTCAAGGCCTACGACCAG
>DATBIZ010000245.1:0-10290 GCA_036556645.1 Vicinamibacteria bacterium
GTCATCGCGACGGTCGGCCACGGCACGGCGGCCGGCGCCCACGTGCCGGCGAACGGCGAGGGACACGGCTCCCACAACGTCGTGATCCACGAGACGTTCCACGCGGTGGACCTCGGAGGCAGCGGCGGCGCGCGGTCGGCCGGGGCCGACTTCAACACCGCGCGCACCGCCGACTTCGCGACGCTCAGCGCGTACCAGCAGCAGGCGGGAAGCGCGGGACAGGAGGAGACCTACGCGGAGAGCGCGGCGCGCTACTACGGCGGCGATCCCAACGACGCCACCAACCATCCCAACCTGAACGCATACTGGGCCGGGGACCCGCTCAAGCCCGCGCCCACGCCCTGATCGGAGCGAGGCATGGCCGAGGAGACGGCGGTGGACACGAACAAGCCGATCGGCATGGCGACCATGCTCGAGGACGGCACCATCGTGCTGGACCTGCGGGCGGAGGGACCCGCCGGCGAGAGCGGCGTGGCGCAGGTCCGCTACCCGCGGACGCACCCGCAGTACCAGAGCGTGCTCGACCACCTCGGCGGGCTCCGTCCCGGCGAGCAGAAGCTCGTCGCGCCCTGGCCGTAACGTCGAGAGCGCCGCGCGCTACCATGGGGGCGACGCGAACGATGCGGCCAGTCATCCGCACCTGCACGCCTGCCGGGCGACGGACCCGCGGGGCCCGAAGCCGTGACCTGACGCACGCGTGCGTCCTCCTCCTCGCCTGGGCCGCCTGCGCCCCGGCGGCGACCGCGCGGTCGGCCGGCGAACGCGAGGAGGCGCTGGCCGCCTTCGCGCGCCTCGCGTCGGGGCAGCGCGCGCCTGGCGTGACCGTCCGCTACCTCTCGCGGTCCGCAGGCTGCGCGGAGGTGGCGATCGCCGGAGGCGAGCGCGGGGCCGAGGTGCAGTGCCGGCGCACGAGCGACGCGCCGGCCGCGAGCTGCCCGGCGCCCGAGGCGACGACCACGCGCGCGCTCGCGCGCATGAGGGACCTGCGCCTGTTCGCCGATGCGCCGGTGGAGACCGGACCGGCCACCGCGCCGTTCGTCTTCGAGCTGTCCGACGGGCGCACCACGCTGCGGCGCCGGTTCGACACCTTGCCGGCGTGGCTCGAGCCGCTGGCCGCATCCTTCGGCGAGCTGGCGCGCGCGTGCGGCGCGGCCGCGGACCGCGCGGCGGCGCCCGCCTCGATCGGCACCGCCACCATGCGCGCGGACGGCACGCTCGTGCTCGACCTGGTGGCCACCGGCCCCGGCCCGGCGCGCGGCGAGGCGCAGCTCGTCTATCCCCCGCACCACAAGGACTACCGCTCCGTGCTCGAACACCTCGGCGGGCTCCGGCCGGGCGAGTCGAAGCCGGTGCCGCCCTGGCCCGACCCGCCGCCCCGCTAGGCGGCGCTGACCGCTCGCCGCACCGGCGCGGGCGGCGGCCCCAGGATCTCCTCGAGCGTGCGGCCGAGCGCGAGCAGCTCGCGGTCGGTGCCGGCCGGTCCCGCGAGCTCGAGGCCGACCGGGAGCCCGTCGCGGGTGAGCCCGGCGGGCAGCACCAGGCACGGCAGGCCGGCGCAGCTCGAGGGGGCGATGTTGCGCGACATCGCGGTGCGGAAGGCGACCGTCTCCCCCGCGATCGTCACCGTCTGGTCGTCCCCGATCGGCGTGGCCGGCACCAGCGTCGTCGGGTAGGCGATCGCGGCCACGCCCGTCCGGCAGAAATGGGCGCGGAACGTGCGCTGCAGGGCCGGCCGGTGCACGTCGCGGGCGGCCGCGTAGGTCTCCTCGTCCACCCAGAGCCGCCCGCCCGGCCGGCAGCGCGCCTCCAGGTTCTCCCGCACCGCCGGGCTGGCCTGCGCGATCAGCGCCTCGAGCGTGACGCCGGTCTCGAACTCCTCGAGGTAGCGCGCGATCATCCGCGCGCTGTCGTGGAAGATGATGGGGAAGTTGGCGGCGTCCGAGAGCCTGCCCACGTCCGCGACGTCCTCCTCGATCATGGTCACGCCGGCGCGCGCGAGCGCGCCGAGCGCCGCCTCGACGACCCGCGCCACCTCCGGGTCCAGGCCGCCGAAGTAGTGCGTCCGCGAGAGGCCGAGGCGGACGTCCGCGGGCCGCGGCGGCCGCAGCTCGCTCGCGTCGCCGGTCAGGGCCGAGTCGAACAGCGCGAGGTCGGCGACCGCGCGCGCGTGCGGGCCGACCGTGTCGAACGTCGGCGTGAGCGGCATGACGCCGCGCGGCGAGTAGCGGAAGGTCGTGGGACGCAGCCCGGCGATGCCGCACAGCGCGGCCGGCACCCGGATCGAGCCGCAGGTGTCCTCGGCCAGGCCCAGCGGCGCCATCCCGCCCGCCACCGCGGCCGCGGTGCCGCCGCTGCTGCCCCCCGGGATCCGCGCGGGATCGTGCGGGTTGCGCACGGCCCCGAACGCCGCGTTCGTGCTCGTCCAGCCCAGCGACAGCTCCGCCAGGTTGTTCTTCCCGAGCACGATCGCCCCCGCGTCGCGCAGCGCGCGCACCACCGGCGCGTCGTCGGCGGGGCGGAAGCCGCGCAGCGCCGGCGTGCCCGACGTGGTCGGATGGTCGCGCGTGTTGACGCTGTCCTTGACCGGGATCGCCAGGCCGTGCAGCGGTCCCAGCGGCCGGCCCGACGCGCGGCGGCGGTCGGCGGCGCGCGCGTCGGCGAGCGCCTGCTCCGCGGAGAGCGACAGGAAGGCGTTCAGGTGGCGCCCGGCCTCGCAGCGCGCCAGCAGCGCGGCGGCGTATTCGGCGGCGCCCAGCTCGCCGCGCCGCATCCGCGCCACCGCCTCCACCGCGCCCAGGTCGGCCGGATCCACGGCGGGATCCTGACATAAACCTGGTGGCGATTGACACGTTTCGTGTCGCCCGGTACTCTCCGCCGCTCTTGTCCAAGGTTCGGGACGGCTCCTCCGCGTACGGAGCCCTTCGATGCGTCCGGGGCGCGGCGTCCAGGCTGGCGGCCCTCGGCGTTGCGGTCACCCTCTTCGGTGCGACGGCACGGGCGGAAACCGTGTACCTCGTCGCCGACGCCTCCACGGACGCGGCGGCCCCCGCCGCGAGCGCCGGCTCGGCGCCCAGCCTGCGCGTGGCGCCGGCCAGCGTCACCTACCTGCGGTTCGACGTGTCGGCCTTGCCGGCGGGCATGGTCGTCGAACAGGCGACGCTGCGCGTCCGCCCGCTGCGCGTGCTCGCGGCCGGCGCGGTGGCCGCCCACGTCGTGTCGGCGGAGTGGCAGGAGGACACGCTGGCGCACGAGCGCCGTCCGGCCTGGGACGACGCGGCCATCGCGCTGCAGCAGGTGGGCGAGGAGAGCGCGGACGGGCGCGACGTGACGTTCGGCGTGCGTGCGGCCGTGGCGGCCTGGCTCGCCGGCACGGCCAACCACGGCCTCGCGCTGGTCGGTGACGGGCTGGCGGACGTGGACCTGGCCAGCAAGGAGAACCAGTCGGTGTCCGCCCCGCCCCGGCTCGAGGTCGTGCTCGTGCCCGCTCCGGACGCGCCGTGACGCATCCGCTGCGCGGCCGGGCCGTGGCCGGCCTGGCGCGCGTTGCGCTCGCGCTGGGGCTGCTGGCCGCCTTCGCGGGCGCGCCGCTGGTCGCCGCGCCGCCCCCGCCCGACGGGTGGCGGATCCGCTTCGACGCGCGCATGGACGGGCTGGTGGACCAGGGCCGCGTCGTGATCGGCGCGGGCAGCGGCGCCTCCGACGGCCGCGACGCCTTCGACGATCCCCACCCTCCGGCCCTGCCGCACCACGTCCTGGACCTCGTGTCCGAGCACCGGCAGGACGAGGCGGGGTGGGAGGCACAGGAGCACGCGGCGCTCCGGTACCGCGCGCAATACGACACGCCGCTGGGGCCGCGTGCGCGCACGGTGCCGTTCGTGCTGGAAACCGACCAGGCCGGCACGGTCACGCTGTCCTGGTCGCTCGCCCCCGACCTCGACCTCGCGCAGCACTTCGCCGCGCTGCGCGACGGCTCCACCACGCTCGTGGCCGACCTGTGGGCGCAGCCCTCGGTGACCCTCGCCGTCACGCCGGGCCGGCGGGTGCTCCATCTCGACCTCGCCCCGGGCCGGCCGGCGCCGCCGATCGCGCACGACCAGGACGTGGTCACGAGCGAAGACGCGGCGGTGCCGGTGACGCTGACGGCCACCGACGCCGAGGGCGACCCGCTCACGTTCCGGATCACCGTTCCGCCGGCGCACGGCGCGCTCCAGGGAGCGCCGCCCGCGGTCGTGTACGTGCCGGCGCCGGACTACAACGGGCCCGACGCGTTCACGTTCGTCGCCAACGACGGGACCACGGACTCGAGCGCCGGCACCGTGAGCGTGGTCGTGCTGCCGGTCAACGACGCACCGGTGGCGGCGCCGCAGACGGCGGCCACGGACGAGGACGTCCCGGTCGCGGTGACGCTCGCCGGCTCCGACGTGGACGGCGACGCGCTCACGTTCCAGATCGCGGCCGGACCGCAGCACGGCACGCTCAGCGGCAGCGCGCCCGACCTCACCTACACGCCGGCGGCGGACTTCCACGGCGCCGACAGCTTCACCTACCGCGCCCACGACCTCGTCACCGGCTCCGCGCCCGCGCGCGTGGACGTCACGGTGCGCCCGGTCAGCGACCCGCCGGTGGCCGGCTTCACGGTGGCGGGCGGCGAGCGCAACGCCGCGCTGTGGGAGAACAACGTCGCGTCCTACCACGAAGGCGCGTCGGTGGTGGCCGCGTCGAGCGTGAACTCGAGCCTGGTGCCGGTGCAGGCCATCGACGACGCGGTGAACACGCGCTGGGCCTCGGCCAACCTGCAGACGACCAACCAGTTCCTGACCCTGGCCCTGCCCGCCGGGCGCACGCACCGGGTGCGCGCGGTCCGCATCGTGAACGCGGACGGCACCGGCGGCCAGGCGGTGCGGCGCTTCGAGGTGCTCGCCTCGGCCACCGGTACCGCCGACACGGACTTCACCAGCGTGCTCGGCGACATGGCCGTGGACAGCAACCGCGTGCAGGAGTTCCCGCTGCCCGCCGCGGTCGAGGCGCGCTACCTGAAGCTCGTCGCCCTGGACAACTGGGGCAGCACCTGCTGCATCTCGATCAAGAGCTTCGAGGCGGTCACCGGCGGCGGCGCCGGGGTGCCCACCTTCCTGACCGCGCCCGGCAACGTGGCGCAGCTCTCCGAGGGCGCGCGCGTGGCCGCGTTCTCGAGCCAGCTCAATACCAGCTTCACGCCGAACCAGGCCGTGGACGGCAGCGCGAGCAGCCGCTGGATCTCGGCCGGCCTCTCGATCGTGAACGGCCAGGTGCCGGACCAGTTCATCGTGCTCGAGCTGGCGCGCGGCAAGACGTGGACGATCGACCGGGTGCGGCTCAGCAACAACGGGGCGGGCACGCAGTCGGTGCGCGCCTTCCGGGTGGAGGTCTCGAACACGACCTCCGATCCCGCCGCCTTCGCCCCCGTGCTCGCCGGCGAGGCGCAGAACAACGCGACCCTGCAGGAGTTCGTGCTCCCCGCCGGACCGGTGGAGGCGCGCTACCTGCGCTTCGTGCCGCTCACCAACTGGAACAGCGCCACCAACGTCGCGCTGGCCGAGCTGCAGGCGGTCCCGGTGCCGCTGCCGGCGCCTTCCTTCTCGAGCTACGCGGACGCGACGTCGCGGCCGGAGATGCTGCTCGACAACAGCGCGTCCACCTGGTGGCTGTCGGCGAGCGGGCAGACCACGAACCAGTTCGTGGAGCTGGCGGTGGCCGATCCCGAGGCCCTGATCGAGCGCGTGCGCCTGCAGGGCTCCACCGGCGCCACCAGCGACATGGTGCGCGATTTCGAGGTCTGGGTCTCGCAGACCACGGCCGACGACGACGCCTTCCAGCCTGTGCTCACCGCCGCGCTCGCCAACCAGGGCTCGGCCCAGGAGTTCCCGCTGCCCGGCGGGCCGGTGCGGGCGCGCTACGTGAAGCTCTGGGCGCGCAACAACCACGGCAGCACCAGCAACCTCCGCCTGGCCACCTTCCAGCTGCTCACCGCCTCGAGCGAGGGCCACGTGGTGACGCTGCCGGCGGCGCCGCTGGAGGTGACCGCGCTCGAGTCGCCGGCGCAGATCGCCAGCGGCGCCACCGTGGCCGCGGTCAGCAGCGTGCTCAGCAACCAGCCGCCCGCCCTGATGCTCGACTACGTGTCGAGCGGCGTGTGGGCGACGAGCGGGAAGACCGGCCAGTTCGCCACCATCCAGCTCGCCGGCACCGCGCCGCACACCGTGGCCGGGGTGCGGGTGGGCGGCCGCAGCGCCAACGCCACCGATTCCGTCCGTGACTTCGAGGTGTGGGTCTCCGCCACCACCGCCGATCCCGCGGCCTTCACCCAGGTGCTCTCCGCGGTCGCCCTCAACGACGGCACCATCCAGACGTTCCTGTTCCCGGGCGGCCCGGCGGAGGCCCGCTACGTGCGCTACGTGCCGGCGGCCAACTACGGCCACGCCACCAGCATCGCCACCGGCAACTTCGACGTGGTGACGTCCACCGCCGCCGGGGTGTACACCGCGACCAGCGACGGCGGCCCCACGCTGCGGCCCGAATACGCGCTGGACGGCAGCACCTCGACCACGTGGCGTACGCGCACCGGGTCCGTGGCGAACCAGTCCGTCAAGCTGGTGCTGGCCGGCCCGGCCCCGCGACAGGTGTACGGCGTCGCCATCCATCCCGACGGCAACGGCCCGCGCGACGTGCAGGTGCGGGTGTCCACCACCACGCTCGACGACGCGGCCTTCAGCACCGTGTTCGCGGGGACCCTGGCCAACCAGGACCTGCGGCGCGAGCTGTACTTCGCCGCCCCGGTGCCCGCGCGCTACGTGCAGTTCGTCTGGGCCAGCGGCTACGGCGCGAGCTTCGTCACCGTCCGCGAGCTGGAGGTGCTGGAGGCGCCCGCGACCGGCAGCGTGCTGGCCGGCTTCAGCAGCCAGAGCAGCGATGCGAACGGGCCGCCGCGCGCGCTGGACTTCGACCGCGGCACGGGCGTGTGGCTGACCGCCTCGGGCCAGAACACGAGCCAGTCCGTGACCGTGCTGCTGCCCGGCCACCGCGCCTGGATCGTGGACCGCCTGACCCTGCAGGGCCGCGCGGACTGCTGCGCGGAGCAGTCGCCGCGGGAGTTCGAGCTGCAGGTGGCCGACGGCGCGGACTTCACGTACCGGACCGTGCTGGTGGGCGCGCTGCGCAGCGACCTCTCGCTCCAGCACTTCTCCTTCGCCCCCACGCCGGCGCGCGCGGTGCGCGTGCTGCTGAAGAACGGGCACGGCTCGAGCCAGCTCGGCGTGCAGACCCTGTGGGTGTATTCGCCGGAGCTGGGCGGCGCCACCGTGCGGTTCCTGGACCGCTCGCAGGCGAGGGACGGCAGCCTGTCCGCCTACGCCTGGGACTTCGGCGACGGGGAGAGCAGCACGGAGCGCGACCCGGTTCACACCTACGCGGCGCCGGGGCCATACGAGGTCCGCCTGCGCGTCACCGACGCCAACGGCCTCTCGGACGAGCGCGCGCTGACGTACACCGTCTTCGGCGCCGCGACCGCGGCGTTCACGTTCACGCCCGCGGCGCCCAACGAGGGTGCGGGGGTGCAGTTCACCGACGCGTCCACCGACCCGCTCGGCATCACCACGCGTGAGTGGCGCTGGAACGACGGCACCGCGGCCACGCTCAACGCCGCCTCCACCTCGCACACGTTCACGGACAACGGGACCTACCCGGTCACGCTGCGCGTGGCCAACGGGCGGGGGATCGGGGCGGAGGCCACGCGCGCGGTGCCCGTGGGGAACCTCCCGCCCACCGTGGACGCGGGCGCGAGCCAGACCGTGGTCTGGGGCGAGGGCTGGGCGGTCGCCTCCACGGTGTCGGACCCGAGCACGACCGACCGCGCCTCGCTGGTCTGCACCTGGGACTTCGGCGACGGGCAGACCGCGCAGGTGACGGCCTGCAACACCTCGAACTCGCGCCTGGCGCACTCGTGGTCGCAGCCCGGAACCTACACGGCCACCCTCACCGTGCGCGACAAGGAAGGCGCCACCGCCAGCGACACCCTGACCGTCACCGTGAACCGGCGCACGACCATGGTGAACGTGTACGCCGCGCTCTCCGCCACCGCGGCGGGCGAGGTCACGGTGGCGGCGAAGCTCGTGGACCGCTTCGAGCTGAACCGCGCGATGACGGGGCAGCCCCTCGGCTTCGTCACCGGCGCGCAGGCCGTGACCGGCATCGCGGACCCCAACGGGCTCGCCACCGCGGTCCTGCTCTTCGCCGCCGGCGCGCCGAACGTGGTGACCGCCTCCTTCGCCGGCGACGCCTTCTACCTGCCGTCCTCGGACACCGAGACCTTCAACGCGGTGCCGGTGTTCCCCGAGGTGCCGAGCCTGCGCTACGACCAGAGCGAGCAGGTGGCGATGGTGCCCAGCGCGATGGGCCGGTTCGCGCACGGCGGCGTGCTCTCCACCACCGGGTTCGCGGGCGGCTACTCGCCGCTGATCCTGGTCGTGGATCCCCTGGCCGTCGGCAACGCATCGCTGCCCGACCCGCTGCCCAGCTTCGACACGGTCGCGCTCAACGGCATCTGCGACATCGGGAACAGCCAGTTCCTCGGCAACCCGACCTTCCGCTCGCGCGTGGAGTCGTTCGTGCTGGCCGGCGGCAAGCTGATCATCTGGGACTCCGAGTGCACCAACACGAACTACTCGAACTTCTTCCTGCCCTTCACCACCAACAACCCCGGCGCGCTGGGGGCGACCGGCACCCTGCAGATCGCCGAGGAGAACACCCTCTCCAGCAGCGATCCGGCCTCGCCCGCGTTCATCAACGTGACCGCGATCGGCACCCAGACCGACGCGGTGGGCGACGCCAACGTCTTCCTCACCTTCGACCCGAACTGGTGCGTGGCCCTCCGCGCGCGCAACGCGGTGATCCCGGAGTTCAAGCCGGTGCACACCTACGCGGTGCTCGGGCGCGGCATGCTGATCTACAGCGGCCTGGACCGCGACGCGATGCAGGCCAACGCCGCGGCCAGCCCCGGCAGCGGCTCCTTCTACCTGGCGCGCATCTGGGAGCGCGAGCTGAAGCAGCCGTGGAACCCCTCGGGGCTGCCCTGCGACGTGGCGGCCACGCAGGCCACGATCACCCTGGCCCCGGCCGCCGCCGTCCAGGACCTGGGCCAGGCGCACACCGCCACCGCGACCGTCCGCGACGCGAACGGCAACCCGATCCCCTCGGTCTTCGTGGAGCTGCGGGTGAGCGGCGCGAACACGTTCACGCAGCGCCTGACCACGAACGCAAGCGGCGCGGCCACCTTCACCTACACGGGATCGAACGTGGGCGACGACGCCCTGATCGCGGTCGCGGGCGCGATCTCGTCGAACGTGGCCACCGCGCACTGGAACGGCGGACCGGCCGCGGACGCCGGGCCGGACCAGGAGGCGCTGACCGCGGGCGTGGTGTCGCTCGACGGCAGCGGCTCGACCGACCCGAACCCCGCGGACGTGCTCGCCTTCTCGTGGCGGCAGACCGCCGGGCCTCCCGTGACGATCGAAGACGCCGGCACCGCGCGGCCGCGCTTCACGCCCACGGCGGCCGGCGACTACACCTTCGAGCTGACCGTCAGCGACGGGCGGCTGTCGGACGCCGACACCGTGAACGTGGGCGTGCAGCTCCGCAACCGCCCGCCGGTGGCGACCGACGACACGGTGACCACCGACGAGGACGCGGCCACGCCGCTGGGCCTCCCCGCCACGGATCCCGACGGCGACGCGCTGACCTACACCGTGCTGTCCGGGCCCAGCCACGGGACGCTGACGGGCGAGGGCGCGAGCCGTACGTACACGCCCAACGCCAACTACGACGGGGCGGACGCGGTGACGTTCCGCGTGAACGACGGAACCGTGGACTCGAACGTGGCGACGGTCGGCATCACGGTGCGGCCGGTCAACGACCCGCCGGTGGCGCAGGACCAGGCGGTGGCGACCGACGAGGACACGCCGGTACCGGTGGTGCTGACCGCGTCCGACGTGGAAGGGGATCCGCTGACGTTCACGGTGATCGAGGGGCCGGCGCACGGCACGCTGAGCGGGTCCGGCCCCAACCTCTCGTATACGCCCGCCGGCAACCACAGCGGCCCGGACAGCTTCACGTTACGCGCGAACGACGGCCGCGCGGACTCGAACCTGGCCACCGTGGCCATCACGGTGCGGCCGGTCAACGACCCGCCGGTGGCGCAGGACCAGGCGGTGGCGACCGACGAGGACACGCCGGTACCGGTGGTGCTGACCGCGTCCG
>DATBIZ010000246.1:0-6283 GCA_036556645.1 Vicinamibacteria bacterium
CTCAACCTCCCCCGCACCGACTTCCCCATGAAGGCGAACCTGCCGCAGACGGAGCCGCGGCGGGTGGAGGAATGGAAGCGGAAGGGCCTCTACGCGCAGATCCGCGAGGCCCGCCGCGGTGCCCCCCTGTTCGTCCTGCACGACGGGCCGCCCTACGCCAACGGCCACATCCACCTCGGCACCGCGCTGAACAAGATCCTGAAGGACGTGATCGTCCGCAGCCGCACCCTCGCCGGCAGCGACGCGCCGTACGTGCCCGGCTGGGACTGCCACGGCCTGCCCATCGAGCTGAAGGTGGACCGCGACCTCGGCCCGAAGAAGAGGCAGATGAGCGCGGTCGCGTTCCGGCGGGAGTGCCGCAAGTACGCCGAGAAGTGGCTGGCCACCCAGCGGACCGAGTTCCAGCGCCTGGGCGTGCTCGGCGAGTGGGAGCACCCGTACCTGACGATGACGCCGGACTACCAGGCGACCATCGTCCGGCAGCTCGCGGACTTCGTCGAGAAGGGGCTCGTCTACAAGGCCAAGAAGTCGGTGCACTGGTGCATCTCGTGCCAGACGTCGCTGGCCGAGGCCGAGGTCGAATACGACGAGGCGCACGTCAGCCCCTCGATCGACGTGCGCTTCCCGCTCGCGGAGGAGGAGCGCGCGCGCCTGGGAAGGCTCGGCGTGCCCCTGGACGGCCGCCAGCTCTACGCGGTGATCTGGACCACGACGCCCTGGACGCTGCCGGCGAACCTGGCCGTCGCGTTCCATCCCGAGGCGGACTACGGCTTCTACCCCCTCGAGGGCACCCGCGACGTCGTGCTCGTGGCCCGCGCCTTGCGGGAGCAGGCGCTCGGCCGCTGGAACGCGGGCCGGGAGGACCCGTTGCGCCTGGGCGCGCCGCTGGCGGAGGTGAAGGGCACCGCGCTGGAAGGCGTGCGCTTCCGCCACCCGTGGATCGCGCGCGACTCGGTCGGCGTCCTCGGTGAATACGTCACGCTCGACACCGGCACCGGCGTGGTCCACACCGCGCCCGGCCACGGCTGGGACGACTACCTCACGGGCATGAAGTACGGGCTCGACATCTACTGCCCGGTGGACGAGGCCGGCCGGTTCACCCCCGACGTCGAGGGCTTCGCCGGCCGGAAGGTGTTCGACGCGAACCCGGAAGTCGTGGAGCACCTGCGGCGCGTCGGCGCGCTGCTCTTCGCGGGGACCGAGACGCACTCGTACCCGATCTGCTGGCGGTGCAAGAACCCGATCATCTTCCGCGCCACCGAGCAGTGGTTCATCGCGCTCGACAAGGGACTGCGCGAGAAGGCCCTCGAAGCCATCGGCAAGGTGCGCTGGTTCCCCGCCTGGGGCGAGGAGCGCATCCGCAACATGATCGCGGGGCGGCCGGACTGGAACATCTCTCGCCAGCGGCTGTGGGGGGTGCCGATCCCCGCCTTCTACTGCCACGGCTGCCGGCAGCCGATCCTGAGCGCCGAGGCGGCGCGCCACGTCGCGGACGTCTTCGAGACGGAGACCGCGGACGCCTGGTACGAGCACGATGCGGCGGACCTCCTCCCGCCGGGCTTCCGCTGCCCGGGCTGCGGCGGCACCTCGTTCGAGAAGGAGAAGGACATCCTCGACGTGTGGTTCGACTCCGGCTCGTCGCACGCGGCCGTGCTGGCCCGGCGCCCCGACCTGCGCTGGCCGGCCGACGTGTACCTCGAGGGCAGCGACCAGCACCGCGGCTGGTTCCACTCCTCGCTCCTGATCGGGGTGAGTACGCGCGGCGAGGCCCCCTACCGCCAGGTGGTCACCCACGGGTTCACGGTGGACGCCGAGGGCCGGAAGATCTCGAAGAGCCTCGGCAACGACGTGGACCTCCAGAAGATCCTGAACACCTACGGCGCCGAGATCGTGCGGCTCTGGACCCTGATGGTGGACTACCGCGAGGACATGCGCTTCTCGGAGCAGATGCTCCAGCGGGTGTCCGAGGCGTACCGCAAGGTGCGCAACACGATGCGGTACCTGCTCTCGAACCTGTTCGACTTCGACCCCGTGAAGGACAGCGTGGCCGAGGCCGACCTGGACGAGCTGGACCGCTACGCGCTGGCCCGCCACCGCGAGGTGGTGGCGCGCGTGCGCGAGGCGTACGACGCCTACGAGTTCCACCTGGTCTACCACCAGCTCGTGCAGTATTGCTCGGTGGACCTCTCGGCGTTCTACCTCGACGTGCTGAAGGACCGGCTGTACTGCGACGCCGCGGACGGGCCGCGCCGCCGCTCGGCGCAGACGATGCTGCTGCGCATCGCCGACGACCTGACGCGGCTGGTGGCGCCCGCGCTGCCCTTCACCGCGGACGAGGTGTGGCCGCTCCTGCCCGGCCGGCGCGAGCCGTCGGTGCACTTCGCCCACTTCCCGTCCGGGTCGGGTCCCGATGACCTGGTGCTCGCGCGGTGGCAGCCGCTGCTCGACGCGCGCGCGGTGGTGACCAAGGCGCTCGAGGAGGCGCGGGCGGCGAAGCGGATCGCCTCGAGCCTGGAGGCCGCGGTGACCCTGCGCGGGTCCGCCCAGGCCCTGGCACCCTTGCGCGCGCACGAGGAGCCGAGCCGGGTGTTCCCCGGCAACCTCGCCAACCTGTTCATCGTCAGCCACGTCGCGCTGGAGGAGGCCGACGCCGCGCTGGCGGTGACCGTCGAGCGCGCGCCCGGCCGCAAGTGCGAGCGCTGCTGGACCTTCTCGACCAACGTGGGCCGGCTCAAGGCGCACTCCGCCGTTTGCGAGCGGTGCGCAGCCGTGCTGGAGGCCCGATGAGCGACGCGCGGGGCCTGCGCGCCCCCTACGTCTGGATCATGGCCGCGATCGTGGTGTCCGACCAGGTCACCAAGCTCGTGGTGGACCGCTGGATGGCGCTGCACGAGAGCCTGGACGTCGTGGACGGGTTCCTGCGCCTCACCTACGTGCGCAACCGCGGGGCCGCCTTCGGCATCCTCTCCGACGCGGAGCTTCCCTACCAGGCCGGGCTGTTCGCCCTCTTGAGCCTGGGCGCGCTCGGCGCGATCGCGGTGTACGCCTGGCGGCTGCCCGCGGAGAGCCGCCTGCCCAAGACCGCGCTCGCGCTGATCATGGGGGGGGCGGTCGGCAACCTGATCGACCGCGTGCGCCTGGGCTACGTGATCGACTTCGTGGACGCCTACATCGGCCCGCACCACTGGCCGGCCTTCAACGTCGCCGACTCCGCGATCTCGGTCGGCGTCGTCCTGCTGATCCTCGACATGCTGCGCCGGCCGGAGCCGGACCGGGCCGCGGGCGGGCGCGCGGCCGCGTCCGTCCCGGCGGCCACCCCGGGGGGCGACTAGTGTATTCCCGCCTGTTCACGCTGCCGGCTTTCGAGCTGTTCGGCCGGACGATCGGCCCGCTGACGCTCCACACGTACGGCGTGCTGCTGGCGCTGGCGTTCCTGGCCGGCCTGTGGATCGCGAACCGGCAGGCGAAGAAGACCGGCCTCGACGCCACGCGGATCACGGACATGGCGGTCTACGTCCTGATCGGCGGGCTGCTCGGCGCGAAGCTGCTGCTGCTGCTCATCGAGTGGCCGTTCTACTCGCGGAACCCCGGTGAGCTCTTCTCGCTGGTGCAGAGCGGCGGCGTGTTCTACGGCGGCCTGATCGGCGCGCTGCCCGTGGCCTGGTGGTACGCGCGCAAGCACAACCTGCCGCCCTGGCCGACCGCGGACGTCCTCGCGCCCGGCGTCGCGCTCGGGCAGGCCGTCGGCCGCCTGGGCTGCTTCGCCGCGGGCTGCTGCTACGGCCGGCCGGCCGAGGTGCCCTGGGCGGTCACCTTCAAAGACATCTACACCACGCGCACGGTCGGCACGCCGCTCGACGTGCCCCTGCACCCCACGCAGCTCTACGAGGCGGCGGCCACGCTGCTGATCTTCGGCCTGCTGATCTGGATGAGCCGGAAGAAGCTCTTCCACGGCCAGGTCGCGCTGGCCTACGTGTTCCTGTACTCGTTGGCGCGCTTCGTGATCGAGTTCTACCGCGGCGACGCGGCGCGCGGCACCGTGCTGGGCGGCTGGCTCTCCACCTCCCAGTTCATCTCGATCCTGATGGTGCTGGCCGTGTTGTTCGTCTACCCGTACCTGAACAAGAAGCTGCGCGTCGCCCCGGCCGCGGCCTGACCGGCCGCCCTTGCGGGCCGTTTCGCTCCTCGTCGAGCCGGCCGCGGCGGGCGAGCGGCTGGACCGGTGGCTCGCGGGCCAGCTCCCCGACCTGAGCCGCGCGCGGCTGCAGGCGCTGATCGCGGAGGGCGCGGTGCGGGTGGACGGCCGCGGCGCCCGTGCGTCCGCGCGGGTCAAGGCCGGCCAGGCGGTCGAGGTCGCGGTGCCCGACCCGGCCCCCGCGGTGCCCCAGCCCGAGGACATCCCGCTGCGCGTCGTGCACGAGGACGCGCACCTGATCGTGATCGACAAGCCGGCCGGTCTCGTGGTGCATCCCGGCGCGGGCACCGCGACGGGGACGCTCGTGAACGCGCTGCTGCACCGCGTGACGGACCTCTCGGGCGTGGGCGGCGTGCTGCGGCCCGGCATCGTCCACCGCCTCGACCGCGGCACGTCCGGCCTGCTGGTCGCGGCCAAGGACGACGCCACGCACCAGGCCCTGGCCCGCCAGTTCGCCGCGCGCACGGTGGAGAAGGAGTACCTGGCGGTCGTGATCGGCCGCCCGCGGCGGCCCTCCGGCACGATCGAGACGCCGATCGGCCGGGATCCCGTGCACCGCAAGCGGATGTCGGTGCGCGCGCCGCGCGGCCGCGCCGCCCGCACCCGCTACGCGGTCGAGGCGCCGCTGGAGGGCGCGGCGCTGCTGCGGGTGCACATCCACACCGGCCGCACGCACCAGATCCGCGTGCACCTCGCTTCGGTCGGCCATCCGGTCGCCGGCGACGCGACCTACGGCGGGCGGCGCCTGCCCGCCGGCGCCAGTGGCCGCCTCGCCGACGCCGTGCGTGAGCTGGCGCGGCCGGCGCTCCACGCGGCGCGCCTGGCCTTCACGCACCCGGCCACGGGCCAGCGCGTCGCCTTCACGAGCCCGCTGCCGGACGACCTCCAGCGCCTCGTCGCGCGCCTGCGCGGAGCCCCCGCCGCACGTTAAGATGGCCGCACGGGAGGTCCCTTGGCGCGCGTCGTGTCCCATCGCCGCGTCTACGCGGGCCGGGTGCTGTCGGTGGACCTCGACGAGATCGAGGAGCCCGGCGACATCCGCGCCACGCGCGAGGTCGTGCGGCATCCGGGCTCGGTGGTCATCCTGGCCGTGGACGACCAGGACCGGCTGGTGCTCGTGCGGCAGTACCGCTACCCGGTGGACGACGTGATCTGGGAGATCCCCGCGGGCCGGCAGGATCCCGGCGAGTCCCCCGAGGCGGGCGCGCGCCGCGAGCTGGAGGAGGAGGTCGGGGCGAGGGCGGCGAACGTCGAGCTGCTGTCGTCCTTCTACGCCACGCCCGGGTACTGCGACGAGGTGATGCACCTGTTCCGCGCCACCGGCCTGCGCAAGGAAGCGGCACGGCCGGAGGACGACGAGCACATCGAGGCGCGGTGGGTGCCGCTGGAAGAGGCGCGCGCGATGGCGGCGCGCGGCGAGGTGAAGGACGCCAAGACGCTGGTGGCCCTGATGCTCGAGCACGAGCGCCGCCAGCAACGGCTGGTGCCCTAGAAGGGCTTCTTCACCGAGAGCCACACCAGCAAGGGCACCCCCGCCCCCAGCAGCACCGCCGTGAGCGTGCGGACGATGTCGTCCATCGCGATCCCGCGCTCGAGCACGCGGCCAAGCGGCGGGGCGGGCGTCGCGCGCAGCCCCCGCGCGATCCAGCCGTGGCTGACCCACGCGTGCATGGCCTCGAGCGGTAGCACCAGGAAGGCGACCAGGCCCAGCTTCACGTCGAGCCAGCGGCGCTGGCCGACGTCCAGGCCCAGCGCCTGCATCAGCAGCCATCCGGACCCGAGCCCCAGCACCAGGGCCACGTGCTCCCCGGCGACGAGCGGCGCGATGCGGCGGCGCACCCGCGCCTGGGCCGCTTCGCCGTGCCGGCGCGCCAGGAGGACCGCCCCCGTGCCCCCCATCCAGGCCAGCACCCACACGACGAGCGCGCCCAGATGGAGCGCGGGGAGGAGCGCCTCCGCGCCTACGTGCGCTGCTCCGCCAGCACCACGTGGTGCACGTTGCCCCACGGGATCAGGATCTGGCTGACCGCGGTCTCGATGTTGCCGCCCTCGGAGAGCGTCCGCTCGACCTCGATGACGAGGCCGATC
>DATBIZ010000247.1:0-2456 GCA_036556645.1 Vicinamibacteria bacterium
GCGGTGGTTGATGAAGACGTTGCCGCGCAGGACGACGCCGCGCACCTCGCCGGTGCCGACTCCGCCGGGGCCCACCGACCAGCTCTGGAAGCCGTCGTCGTGGTTGCCGTCCGGCGGGTCCTCCACGTAGTTGTTCTGGACCCGGTTGTACTCGAACCGCCCGTGGTCGCCGAGACCGCGCAGCCCGTCGGCGGAGAAGCCGTCGACCACGTTGCGCTGGATGCGCGCGTCGGCGCCGCTCACGCTGATCCCGAAGCGGACGTTCCGCACGCGGCAGCCCCGCACCGTCACCCGGCCGGCGCCCACCGAGACGCCGCTGGAGGCCACGTTCACCCAGTCCAGCGCGCTCCACGAGGAGGCATCCCGCACGGTGAAGATCTCGGAGTCCTCCACCGTGACGTCCCGGGCCGGGCCGAAGAAGTTGTGGTCGCGCACGTTCACGATCGTGATCGCAGAGAGGGGCGGGGCGTGGGAGGGGCTGAGAGAAAGGCCGCGGAACACCCAGTTCTGGGCGGCCTGCACCAGCAGGCTCCGGAGGCGTGGGACGTGTCCGGCCTGCGCGGCGACGGTGATCGGGCTCGCGTTGTAGGCGCCCTGGATGGTGACCGCGCCGTGATAGCCGCTGCGCAGCCAGAGCGTGTCGCCCGCCCTGACGGGCGCCCCCGCGTTGACGGTGACCAGGGTGGCCCCGGGCGCATAGGGCAACGACGGCCAGTTGCGGGTCTCCACCAGGTCGGCGTCCAGCACCGCCTGCAGGGTCCGCCAAGGCCTGGCCGCGCTGCCGTCGCCGCCGTCGCTGCCGTTCACCGGGTCCACGTAGAAGTCCGCCGGCCAGGCGGGACCGGCCAGGAGGCAGAGGAGCAGGGCCGGCGCGAGGCGCATCGCGGCCCGATCCCACCACGCGGCGCGCGGACGGGCAGTGACCGCGTTCACAGCGTCGAATCCGCCCTCCCCGGGAAGCCCGTCCTACGCCAGGTGGGCGACCTTCACGCGGCCGCGGTGACGGTTGCGGTGGCGCCGACAGGCAAGCCGCGCGGTCGCCGGCGGATCACGAGCCGTGGCCGTGTGTCGTGGCTTCCCGCGTCAGGTAGTGCGCCACGAGGATCGGCACCGCCGTGGCCGCGACCACGAACAGCGCCACCACGTTGGTCACCGGCCGCTGGCGCGGGCGGGTGAGCTGGTTGAACATCCAGATCGGCAGCGTCTGCTGCTGGCCGGCCGTGAAGGTGGTCACGATGATCTCGTCGAAGGACAGCGCGAAGGCCAGCATCCCGCCCGCGACCAGCGCGGTGGCGAGGGCGGGCAGCACGATGCGGCGGAAGGTGACGAAGGGCGAGGCGCCGAGGTCCAGCGAGGCCTCCACCAGCGAGGGCGAGGTGCGCCGCAGCCGCGCCAGCGCGTTGTTGTAGACGACGACCACGCAGAACGTGGCGTGGCCGATCACGATCGTCCAGAAGCTGAAGGGCACGCCGAGCAGGCTCAGCGCCGAGCGCAGCGCGATGCCGGTGACGATGCCGGGCAGCGCGATCGGCAGCACGAGCAGCAGCGACAGGGTCTCCCGGCCGAAGAAGCGCGCGCGGTGCACGGCCAGCGCGGCCAGCGTGCCGAGAAGAAGGGCGGCGCCGGTGGCCACCGCCCCGACCTGCAGCGAGAGCAGGAGCGCGTCCCACACGTCCTCGCGGCTCCAGGCCACCCGGAACCAGTCGAGGGTGAGCCCGGGCGGGGGGAAGCGGAAGGAGGCGTCCTCGGTCGTCAGCGCGTAGAGCAGGATCACCGCGAAGGGCGCGTGCAGGAAGAAGAGCGTGGCCGCGACCGCGAGCCGCAGTCCCGCCGGCGCGCGCTCGCCGCCCCCCTCAGAGCGCATCGAAGGCCCCCACCCGCCGCGCCAGCATCAGGTACACGGCCATCACCGCCATCGGTATCGCGGTGAAGGCCGCGGCCAGCGGCAGGTTGCCGGCCGTGCCCTGGTGGGCGAGCACGGCCTGCCCGATGAAGAAGCTGGAGTTGCCCAGCGCGCCCGGCACCACGAAGTCGCCCAGCGTCAGCGAGAACGTGAAGATCGAGCCCGCGGCCACCCCGGGCAGGGCGAGCGGGAGCGTCACGCGCCGGAACGTGTGCGCCGGGCGCGCCCCGAGGTCCGCCGAGGCGTCCAGCATCGAGCGCGGGACGCGCTCGAGCGCGGCCGCGATCGGCAGCACCATGTACGGCAGCCACACGTACGTGAACGCGAGGAACGTGCCGACCGGCGAGATGGACAGCGACGGTCCGCCCACCACCGGCAGCGCGAGCAGCCGCTCGAGCACCGGGGTCAGGCCGGCCTGATCGAGGGTCCAGCTCAGGATCCCCTCCCGCGCCAGGATCAGCTTCCACATGTAGACGCGGACGAGGTAGCTCGACCAGAGCGGCAGCAGCACCGCCAGGGTCAGCGCGGCCTTGGCGCGGGGGCCGGCGTAGCG
>DATBIZ010000248.1:0-3149 GCA_036556645.1 Vicinamibacteria bacterium
CGGCGCAGCGCGACGGCGCCGTGGCGGTGGACTCCCTCCTCCGCTGGATCGAGGAGCGCGGCGGGCAGCGATACTTCGCCTTCCTGCACCTGTACGAGCCGCATACCCCCTGGGCGCCGCCCGAGCGGCACCGGCGCTTCGCGCACGTGTACGACGGCGACGTCGCCTACGCGGACGAGCTGGTCGGCCGCTTCCTGGACCGCCTGCGGTCGAAGGGGATGCTCGAGCGCGCGATCGTGGCCGTCACGTCGGACCACGGCGAGGGGCTCGGCGAACACGGCGAAGAGGAGCACGGGATGTTCCTCTACCGCGAGGCCGTCCACGTACCGCTGCTCCTGCGCCTTCCGGGGGGACGCCACGCGGGCACGCGCGTCAAGGGGACGGCGGCCCTGGTGGACGTGGCGCCGACGCTGCTGCAGCTCGCCGGCGTGCCCGCGGGCGACATGGACGGCCTGTCCCTGCAGGACTCGCTCTCCCGCGGACGCACGGCGTCGCGGCCGGCCTATTCGGAGACGCTCTTCCCTCGATACCACTTCGGCTGGAGCGAGCTGTTCGCCGTCACCGACGACCGCTACCGCTTCATCCGCGCGCCGCGCCCGGAGCTGTTCGAGCGCGCGAGCGATCCCGGGGAACGGAAGAACCTCACGGCGGCGCGGGCCGAGGTGGCGGCCGCGATGGACCGCTGGCTCGAACCGCAGGTGCGCGCGGCGCCGCCGGCGGCGCCCGAGCCGGTGTCCGCGGAGACGCTGGACAAGCTGCGCGCGCTCGGCTACGTGGGGACGGCGCCGGTGTCGGCGCTGGCGGCGGCGGACCTTCCGGATCCGAAGGACAAGGTCCGTGACGCGGAGGCGCTGAAAGAGGCGATCCTGCTGCGGGCCTCCGGCGCCCACCAGAAGGCGGTCGCCCGCTTCCGCGAGGTGCTGGCCGACAACCCGCGCATGGTGGACGGCTGGGAGATGCTGGCCTCGAGCCTGCGCGAGCTGGGCCGCACGGACGAGGCGGTCGCCGCGCTGGACCGGGCGGTGGCCGCGGAGCCCACCCACGGCGGAGCGCACCTGGCCCTCGCGCGGCTTCACGCGCTGGAGGGCCGTCTCGACCGCGCGGTCCAGCACGCGGAGGTCGCGGCCGCGGCGAACCCGGGACACGCCTTCGAGCTGCTGGCCCAGATCGCCATGGACCGCGGCGACCACGCGCGCGCGCGCGAGTTCGCCCGCCGCAGCCTCGAGGCGGACGACCGCCGCGAGATGAGCCACTTCATCCTGGGCGCGCTCGCGCAGAAGGAGGGACGCTGCGAGGACGCGCTCCGCTCGTTCGGGCGCGCCGAGGCCGCCCTCCGCCTGAGCCGCCACACGGTCGTGCGGAACCTCCATGCGAACATGGGCGACTGCCTGGCGCGGCTCGGACGCCTGGCCGAAGCCGAGAAGCAGTTCCAGGCCGAGATCGAGACGATCCCCTACACGCGCGAAGGGCGGGTGGGGCTCGCGACGCTGTACCGCTCGCAGGGCCGCGACGAGGAGGCGCGCGCGGTGCTCGGCGGGCTCGTCTCCGCGGAGCGCGCGCCGACCGCCGAGCACTACTGGACCGTCGTGAGGACGCTCTCGGTGCTCGGCGACCTCGAGGCCGCGGGCCAATGGGCGGCCCGGGCGCGCGCCCGCTTCCCGTCGGATCCGCGCTTCCGGGCGTCTCGCTGATCCTCCCGCCCGCGCCCGGCTACGCCTGGAGCGCGGCTTGCGCCTCACGCCGGCAGCGGGCGGCCGCGCCCTGCTCGCCCGCCGCGGCCAGCGCCTCCGCCAGGCGCAGCCAGACGTGCGGCCGCCGCGGGTGCAGCGCGAGCGCCCGCTGCAGGAGCGCCAGGCCCGGCTCGCGGCGGCCGCCGAGCACGAGCGCGTGCCCGGCCACCGCCAGGGCCCAGGGATGGCGGGGCGACTCCGCGAGGGCGTGCTCCACGCTCTCGCGGGCGCGGTCGGGCAGGCCCCGGCGCAGGTAGGCCTCGCCGAGCGCGATCCAGTCGTCGAGCTCGGCGCCGGCCCGCGCGCGCTGCAGGTAGCCGGCGGCTTCCGAGTCGCGGCCCTGCTCGACGAGCAGGCGCGCCTTGGCGGCCAGCGCCGGCGGATCCGACGCCGCGCGCGCCAGCACCGCGTCCACCACGCGCTCGGCCTCCTGCAGCTTCCCCGCCGCGTGCAGCGTCTCGGCCAGTCCCAGCGGAGTGCGCACGTCGTCCGGCGCCGCCTGCTCGACGGCGATGCGGAGCTGCCGCTCCGATTCCTCGAGCCGGCCCATCTCGCGCAGCAGGCGCCCGTACGGCAGCCTCACGGCCGGACGTTCCGGGTCCAGCTCGAGCGTGCGCGCGAACGCGCGGGCCGCCGTCCCCATCCGGCCGTCGCGGTACGCGAGATGGGCGCGCGCCATGTGCGCGAAGGGATTGCCGGGATCCTCCGCCACGATCGCGGTCATTTCCGCGAGCGCAGCCTCCACGCCGGGCCCCTGAGCGAGCATCGCCTGCTGCATCCGGTCGTACACGTGCGCACGGCGGCGCGGGTCCGGCAGTCCGGGCTCGTCGAGGGCGCCGGTGCCTCCGCCCCCGCCGACGTACCCGAGGCTGCGGAGCCGCTCCTCCTGCTCGGGGGTGGCGCGCCGCGCCTGCGCCGTGTCGCCTTCGGGCGCCATCTCGCGCACCACCGCGCGCAGGCCGGCGCGCATCTGCTGCAGCCGCCGCGGCTCGCGCGCGGCCAGGTTCTCCGACTCCGCCGGGTCGCGTGAGAGATCGAACAGCTCCTGCTCCGCTCCCTCCACGAGCTTCCAGTCGCCCCGGACCAGCCCGCGCAGGCTGGCCCACCGGCAGTTGAGCCGTCCGAAGAGGCTCTCGGAGTAGAGCGCCTGGTCGGGCAGCGGCCGGCCGGCGATGACACCGCCGAGGTCCCGTCCCGGCAATCGAGGCGGGTCCTCGAACCCGACCAGGCCCAGCAGCGTGGGCAGGACGTCCACCAGCCCGACCCGCGGCTCCACCACCCGGCCCGCCGGCAGCCGCGGCCCCGCCATGATGAGCGGCACGCGCAAGGTCGACTCGTAGATGAGCACCGCGTGTGTCGCTTCGCCGTGCTCGCCGAGCGATTCACCGTGGTCGGCCATCACCGCGACCACCGTGTCCT
>DATBIZ010000249.1:0-4430 GCA_036556645.1 Vicinamibacteria bacterium
CGCAGCGGATACGATGCGAGGGCCGGGCGCCGGACGGGCTCACCTGGCAGATCGGGATCCGCCCCGGTGCGGCACCGCTCGCCACGTACTCGTCGGGTGATCGCCTTGCGAACCTCGGCGACGGCCTCGTCCCGAGCCTCGGCGCGGAGTAGGTCTCAGCAGGAAGGAGAAGCAATGGGCTGGCTGTTCTTCGTGGCGGGCGCCGTGCTGTCGTGGGGACTCTACGGGGTGACGCTGCACCGCGGGCAGGTCGCGCTCGGCAGCCCGATGCGCGCGCTCTTGTGCGTGGGCGTGGCCTACTTCCTGATGGCGGTGCTGGTGCCGGTGGTGGTGCTCGCGCAGCAGGGACAGCTCCGCGGCTTCACCCCGTCGGGCACCGCCATCGCCACCGCGGCCGGCGCGCTCGGCGCGCTGGGCGCGGTCTGCATCATCTTCGCGTTCCGCGCCGGCGCCAGCCCGACCATCGTGATGCCGCTCGTGTTCGGCGGCGCGCCGCTCGTGAACGTGCTGGTCTCGATCGCGGTCCACCCGCCGAAGACCGCGCCGCACCCGCTCCTCTACGTGGGCTTCGTGATGGCCGCGGCCGGCGCGGGCCTGGTGCTGTACTTCAAGCCGCAGTCCTGACGCGCGCGCCGCGCGCCGGTCAGCTCCGCATCACGCCCGGGAACCTCGCGCGTCCGGTGGCGTAGCCGGGAAACACCGGCCGCAGGTCACGCGCGCCGATATGCTCCGTGAGCAGCTCGGCGAGCAGGTCGCGGAAATCGGTGGTCACCGCCAGGTCGCGGCCCTCGTGGAGAGCGTCGGCCGCGAGGCCCGGCCAGCGCCCGTACACGCGCCCGCCCTTCACCTCGCCGCCGATCACGAACGACACGCTCGCGTGCCCGTGGTCCGTGCCGCGGTTGCCGTTCTCGCGCACGGTGCGGCCGAACTCGGTGAGGCTCACGACCACCACGTCGCGCATGCGGTCGCCGAGGTCGCGGTGGAAGGCGAACAACGCCGCGCCGAACTCGCGCAGGCGCAGGGCGAGCTGGCCCTGGACGCCGCCCTCGGCCGCGTGGTGGTCCCAGCCCCCCACCTCGGTGAACGCGACCTCGACGCCGGCGTCGGCCTTCAGGAGCTGGGCGACCTGGCGCAGGCTGTCGCCGTACCGGCCGCGCGGGTAGACGGCGCCGTGCGCCGGCGCGTAGCGCGCCGGGTCGGTCTTCTCCAGGAACTCGATCGCCTCGAACGTCTCGCGCCCGGTGCCGTGCAGCGCGCTGCCCACGGCCGCCGCGTACATCTCCTCGAAGCCGCCGCGGCGCGCGGGCGACTGCCGCAGCGAGAAGCTGCGGATATCGGACATCGCGACCGCGGGCGCCGCGCCCGAGAGCATGCGCGGCAGGGTCGGGGTCATGGCGAGGCCGCGGAACGGCGTGGCCTTCGGGTCCGGGTGCGCGGCGAGGTGGCGGTTCATCCAGCCGTCCTCGGTCTTCTTGACGCCCGGCGTCCCGCTCTCCATGAAGTCCTGCGCGTCGAAGTGCGAGCGCGTGCCGTCCGGGCTGCCCACCGCGTGGACGACCGCGAGGCTCTTCTCGCGCCACAGGGGCAGGAGCGGGGCCAGCGCCGGGTGCAGTCCGAAGCGGCCGTCGAGGTCGAGGGCGGCGTCGCGCGCGCCGCCGCGCGGCGCCGGGATCGCGATCGTCGGCCGCAGCCGGCGGTAGGCGTCCTCCTCGTAGGGGATCACCGTGTTCAGTCCGTCCACGGCGCCGCGCTGGAACACCACCACCAGCGTCTTCTTGCCCGCGGCGTTCTCCGCGGCGAGCGCGGAACGCAGGAGCACGCGCGGCGCGGCCCCGAACGAGACCAGGGCCAGGCCCGACGACTTCAGGAACACGCGGCGGGTCAGCACGTCACCTCCTCTGGAACTCCGGCGAGCCGAGGACACGGGCGTCCGCCCGGGCGGGATCCACGCGTACGCCGGGCAGGCGGTTCGCCGCGAGGTCGAGGGCCAGGTTCAGGCGGGCGAGCAGGCCGCTGGTGGACACCCACGCGTCGGCGGTGTCCTTGTAGCCGGTCGGCGGCTGCTGCAGGTAGAGCGGCATGCCCATCTCGGCCACCCGCCGCGCGAGCGCGCGGGCGCTGGTGACCTCGGCGCCCGCGGCGCGCACCGCGCTGGCCGCGAACTCGAAGGGCGTCTTGACCTTGGCCGCGCGGTACGTGGGGCCGAGGAACTCGGGCGAGGTGACGATCGTCTCCACGACCGCCCGGATCTCGCCGCCGGTCCGCCGGTAGGTCTCGGCCGCGCGCTCGACCAGCGCCTCGGGCGGCTCGTCGGCGACGAAGCGGCGCGCGAGCTTGCAGGCGAGGAAGCGGGCGGTGGACGGATGCGCCGCCAGCAGCCGGATCACCTGCTCGCCCTCCTCGATGCCGCCGCCCGCGATGCGCTGGCCGAGCACGACCTTGTCGCCGCGCGCGTGCAGGCGCGGGGCGAAGTGGAAGCGCGGGCTCTCCCCGCGAAGCCCGGAGATCGTCCACCCGGTGAAGACGCGCGCCACCTCCGTGACGTCCTTCTGCGTGTAGCCGCCGTCCACGCCGAGGGTGTGCAGCTCGAGGATCTCGCGCGCGTAGTTCTCGTTGAGGCCGCGGCGCCGGCCGCCGGCGTTCCGCGGACGCGCGGACGCCGCCGGGTCGGCGGAGAGCCAGTTGTCGAGATAGAAGAGCATGGCCGGGCTCTTCGCGGTCGCGCGCAGCAGGTCCTCGAAGCGGCCCCAGGCGTGCGGCCGGATCACCTCGCGCTCGTACACGCCGGTCAGGAAGCGGAGCGGCCCCTTGGCGGCGTACACGTTGAAGTGGTTCATCCAGAAGTCGGCGAGCACCTCGTCGAGCTGCCGCTCGGAATAGACCGCGCGCACGAGCTTGGCCTGCTGCAGCTCCTCCACCACCTGCCGCGGCGGGCCCTGCATCTTCGCGCCGTACTTCGCGATCAGCTCCCGGCGCAGGCCCATCCGCTCGGCATCCGAGGCGTCCTCGCCGAGCGAAGCGCGGCGCTGCTGGATCTCCCGCTTCGCCTCGCGCGGGACCTCGTATCCCCGGACGAGCTCGGCCACGCCGAGCCCGGCGGTCTCCAGCGCCGCGAGATGGGCCGCGGGCACCGGGTCGGGGACCTGTTCGGGATGGAGCTGGCGCCGGATCCAGGCCTTCACGCCGATGCGGCGGACGGCCTCGACGTCCCCCGGCCGGGCACCGTAGCCGAGCCGGTTCAGCACGTGGACGATCTGCGCGTCGTCGGCGGAGGCCGCCGGCCGCGAAGGCGCCGGGCCGGCGGCGAGGGGTGTGGCCAGGGCGGCCGAGAGCGCCAGCGCGAGCGCGGCCCGGGCCCGGGACGACCGTGGGGCGTTCACGCAGGTTCAGACCGCGCCGGCGGCGGCAGGGTTGAGCCGCGTGCGCGCGGTCACCCGGCGGGCGGGGTCAGGGCTGCGCGCCGGCCCGGAACACCTTGGTGTCGAACTCGGTGCCCGACTCCTCGAGCGTCGCGCACAGAACGTGCCGCCCGTCGGTGCGGACGTTGACCAGGCCGTAGACCAGGTCGGTCGAGAGCGCCAGGTGGGCGAGCGGCCGGAAGGTGCGCGGGGAGCCCGCGTCGCACTTGACCTCGGTCAGGTCCACGACGCCGCTGCTCCAGGCCCCGTCCTGATCCGGGCGGCTGCGGATCGCCGCCGCCCGGGCCAGCGCCACCGAGCGCGCCAGCTCCGTCGAGTAGACGAGCGGCGGCACCAGCTCGCCGTCGGCCCCGAGCGCCTCGCGGCCGTAGCGCGCGGAGGCGCCCATCAGCGCCGGACGCGGATGCGCGAACGTCTCGCTGTCGCCCGACGAGATCACGGTCGCCCGCGCCTGCATGGACTGGACGAAGCGCAGGTCCACGTCCTCGGCCCCGTGGTGGCAGGCCTTGGCCACGTCCACCGCGAACTCGTCCTTGGCGACGTAGCTCAGCAGCAGCCGCTGCGACTCCGCGTTGAGGTCCCCGGTGAGCAGGAACCGCGCGTCGCCGTAGTCGAACCGGAGCACGAGCGAGTGCCCGTTCTTGGTCTTGCCGGGGCTGGAGAGCGCGCGCAGCCCGCGCACGCCGCTGGTGAGCGTCTCCATGACCGGGCCGAGCACGTGGACGACCACGTCGCCGTCGCCGGGCGCGTACCCCGGCAGGTGCGCGTCGTCGCGCGAGAGCCGGGCCGCGCTGGCCGGCACCGTCGCCACGAGCTGCGCCAGCTCCGCGTAGGTCTCCGCGAACGGCCGGGCCGGCGCGGCGAACGTGGCCTTGTCGCCGACCAGCTCGGTCAGGAAGTCGTCGCTGCCGGAGAGCCGGAAGCCGGCGATCGGCGGGGCCGGCACGTCCCCGTGCGCGGCCGCGCCGACCGTGGGGGCATCCTTCCACTGCGCGATCCCGGTGTGGAAGA
>DATBIZ010000250.1:0-4113 GCA_036556645.1 Vicinamibacteria bacterium
GTGCTCACCGTCCGTGCCGAGGCGGTGGGGGCGCGGCCCTCGATGCAAGCGCTGCGCGCCTGACCGCCCGGGGCTACCGGGCATGGACCTCGAGACGACCTATCTCGGGCTCGACCTCGCGCATCCGATCTTCCCGGGCCCGTCGCCGCTGACCGACCAGCTCCACCTCGCGCGCCGCCTCGAGGACGCCGGCGCCTCGGCGCTGGTCATGCGGTCGCTGTTCGAGGAGCGGCTGGCGGACCCTCCGCTGGCGGTGCGGCACGCGCTCGGGCGCGACGAGTACCTGCGACATCTCGAGCGGCTGAAGGCGGCCGTGAACGTGCCGGTGATCGCCTCGCTGAACGGGATCCGGCCGGGGCCGTGGATCGACGCGGCGCCGCTGCTGGAAGCGGCGGGCGCGGACGCGCTGGAGCTGAACCTCTACCGGATCGCGGTGGAGCCCGACCTGCCCGCGGCGGACGTCGAGCGCGAGATGCTCGACGTGGTCGCCGAGGTGCGCCGGCGCGTGCGGCTCCCGCTGGCCGCGAAGCTGACGCCCTTCTTCTCGTCGCCCGCCCACTTCGCGTCCGCCGCGGTGGCGGCCGGGGCCGACGGGCTCGTGCTCTTCAACCGGTTCTACGAGCCGGACGTGTTCGTGGCCGGACTGCCCCCCCGCGCGGGGCTGCGCCTGTCGAACCCGGACGAGCTGGGCCTCCGCATCACCTGGACGGCCGTCCTCACCTCGCGGCTGCGCGCGGACGTGGCGGTCAGCGGCGGCGTCCACCGCGTGCCCGACGTGGTCCGCGCGGTGATGGCGGGCGCGCACGCGGTGCAGGTCGTCTCGGCGCTCTTGTTCCACGGTCCGGAGTACCTGCGCGAGCTGGTGACGGGGCTGGCCGGCTGGATGTCCGATCACGGATGGGCGTCGGTCAGCCAGATGCGCGGGCAAACGCGCGTGTCCGCCGCCGGCGACTCCACCGCGCACGCGCGCGCGGCCTACTACGCCGCGATCCACGACCTGCGCTAGCCGAACTCGATCCTCACGTCTTCGGCCACGGAGCCGAGGACGTGGTACCCGCAGGTCGTCTCCTGGAGGATGGATCCCGGCACGAGCGTGTTGACCGGCCCGTGCGCCACCAGCCGGGCGATGAAGCGCTGCCAGGACATGCCGGGGCCCCCGCACTCGCCGTCGAGCCAGAAGCTGCGGTCGCGGGCGCCCAGGATCTCGCGCGGGCCGATGGAGGCCGCCCGGGGCGGCACCCAGGACCAGTCGCTCGAGAACGTGTGCAGCGCGTTCTGCAGGATCGTGATCGGGTGCAGCTCGACGATCCGGCCGTGCGCGCGCTTGTAGGCCGCGAGGTCGTCGCCGAACTCGAGGCCCAGGTGCGCCTCCCAGAAGGCGACGTGGCCGCACCACCCGATGCCGCCGTAGCAGCAGTCCGCGCCCCCCTCGTCCTCGATCCGCTTGTGGTAGTCGGCGATGTTGCGGTGGGTCGGGAAATGCACGTTCTGGTCGAGCGGCCGCAGGTCTTCGCGGATCCGCGCGAAGAACGACTGGCGCATGGAGGTGGCGAAGGACCCCTCCCAGTCGGCGGGGGCCGTCTCGCCGTGCTCGTTCGCGTATTCGTCCATGTTGAAGGTCACCAGGTGGCGGCAGGACAGCGACAGCCGGTTGATCATCTCGGCGGCGATCGCGTATTGCGGCACCGGCCCCACGGGCAGGATCAGCACGCACCTGCGCCCGGCCTCGGCCGCCTCGCGGATCCGGCACACGATGTCGAGGGCGAACCGGCTGTAGAACTGCGTCCGGTCCTCGATCACCTCGATGCGGAAATCCGGGTTCCCGTGGCGGGTGAGGTCCACGCGGCGGATCGCGCGCGCCCGCGCGCACGCCTCTTCGTCGCGGAAGGGGATGAAGCTGGACATCGAGTAACGGAAGGCCATCAGTCCTCCTTCGCGCGAAGCCGCTTCACCCGCGGCGATCCCAGCGCGGCGGTGAGGTGGTCTTCGCGCGGGAAGCCGTGGCCGAGGTGCTGCCGGAAGCCCTCGGCGAACCGCACGCGCGGGTCGCCGAAATCGCGGGCCCGCTCGGCGCCCATCCGCCTCATCCACGCCAGGTACTCGTCCTCGCCGTGCTGGTCGCGCAGCCACGCCCGCTGCGACTCGTGGCAGGCGAGCATGCGCTCCTTCAGCTCGATCGCGTCGGTGACGTCCACCACGTACTGCGCGGCCACGCGGCGGCCGAAGTGGTCCACGTGGTCGATCGGATCCGCGTACAGGATGGCGGGCAGCTTCTCGGCCGGCTTGGGCCGCCGGCGCCCGAGGCTCGCCCTCCAGTTCGGCACCGTGGAGGCGAACGCGGCCTCGCGCACGATGCGCGGCGTCTCCTCGTGGTCCGCCATGTAGTCCACCGGAGAGGGCGCGATCACCAGGTCGGGCCGGACCAGCCGCACCAGCGCCGACACCCGGCGCTTGGCCGCCGGCCCGTAGACGATGGTCAGGTCGTCGAAGCCGAGGCACGTGTAGCCCGCGCCCAGCAGCTTCGCCGAGGCCGCGGCCTCGCGCTTCCGGACCCGCGAGATCTGGGCGCGCGAGCGGGTGGCCGAGCCCAGGTCGCCCGCGGTCATGGTGGCCAGGTGCACGTCCCAGCCCGCCCGCCGGAGCAGCGCCAGGGTGCCCGCGCAGGTCATCTCGATGTCGTCCGGGTGCGCCATCACGGCCAGGACACGCACGCGCGGCTAGGCCATCGCCGCGAGCTTGACGGGCTGGCCGCGCTGCGCCGACCGATCGGCCGCGAAGATCACGCGGTGCGTCTCGAGGGCGGTCTCGAGGTCCGTCAGCGGCATCGCCCGGCCGGCCTTCACGCCGTCCACGAAGGCCTGGAACTGCGGCTGGTAGGGGTGGTCCCTGACGTCGCCGGAGTCCACGAGGTGCGTGGCCAGCGTGCTCCAGCGCGCCTGGTCGGTGCCGAGGCGGGTCGAGTGGATCTTGTCGTCGAGGAGGCTGCCCTCGCTGCCCACGAGGTGGGTGTGGAAGTAGTAGGGCTGCCGGCAGTCGATCACGGAGGCGACCTTGCCGATCCGGCCGCCCGCGAAGCGGAGGATCGTGGTGGAGGTGGTGTCGTATTCGTACGGCGCGAAGGTCTCGCTGCGCGAGCGCGTGGCGTAGCTCGTCACCTCCTCGACCGGCGCGTCCATCAGCATCAGCAGCGCGTCCATGGCGTGGCAGCCGGCGCTGAGCAGGCTCGATCCGCCCCCGTCCTTCTTCACGTTCCAGGCGAACTGGCCGTACCAGGGCCCGATGCCGTGGTAGTAGTCCACCTCGCCGTAGTGAAGCTCGCCGAGCAGCCCCTGCTCCAGCACCGAGCGCGTCATCCGGAGCTGGCTGCTGAAGCGCAGCTCGAAGCAGACGCAGGCCTGGACCCCCGCCTGCCCGACCGCGTCGCGCACGGCCTTCGCGTCCTCCCAGCGCAGCGCGATCGGCTTCTCCAGCAGCACGTGCTTGCGGGCGCGGGCGGCCGCGATCGCCTGCTCCGCGTGCAGCCAGGGCGGGCTGCAGATGTCCACGACGTCGACGGCGTCGTCGGCCAGCATCCGCGCGTAGTCGTCGTAGACCTGCAGGGCGACGCCGTACCGCCTCTCGAGATCGGCCGGGTCCTGCCGGCGGCGTGAGCACACCGCCGTCACGCGCGCGCCGCGCACGTGCTTGAAGGTCTCGAGGTGGGCGCCCGCGGCCCAGCCCAGGCCGACCACGCCGACGCGCAAGTCGCTCATCCAGGCACCTCCGCGGTGCCGGTAGCATAGCTCCGGGTCGTGCGGCCGGCCGCCGGGTGAACCGGAAGTCCTCGGGCCGATGCTCGGCACGGCCGTTGCAGCGTCCGCCCCGGTTCACGCTGTCAGGAGGGTTCATGCGGACGAACGGGAACACCGCGCTGCTGGCCGCCGGGCTCCTCGTCTGGGGCGGGATGGCCGCGGCCCAGGCGACGGCGACCAGGCCGGCGCCGGGCGTGTCGGCGGCGCACACCTTCATGGTGAAGGCCGCGCAGGCGAACATGGCCGAGGTCGCGCTCGGCAAGCTGGCCGCCGAGAAGGGCCAGAGCGACGAGGTCAAGCGCTACGGCCAGCACATGGTGGA
>DATBIZ010000251.1:0-3371 GCA_036556645.1 Vicinamibacteria bacterium
GTCGGTGGCGAACATGCTGCACGGGTTCGCGCGCACCGCCTCGCAGCTCGCCTTCTTCCGCTTCCTGCTGGGGGCGGCGGAGCCCGCGAACTTCCCGGGCGGCGTGAAGGCGGTCTCGGAGTGGTTCCCGATGCGGGAACGGGCGCTGGCCGTGGGCATCTTCAACGCGGGCACCGCGCTGGGCGGCGCGCTGGCGGTGCCGCTCGTGTCCTTCATCGCGCTGCAATGGGGCTGGCGGTTCGCGTTCGTGGTGACGGGCTCCCTCGGCTTCCTGTGGGTGGCGATGTGGGCGGCGTTCTACCGCCTGCCGCAGGACCACCCGCGCATCAGCGCCGAGGAGCGCGAGCTGATCCTCAGCGACTCGCGCGCGGAGCCGCCGCCGACCGCGGTGCCGGTCCGCCGGCTGCTGGGGATGCGCGAGGCCTGGGGGTGCATCCTGGCCCGCGTGCTCACCGACCCGGTCTCGTACTTCCTGAACTTCTGGATCCCGAAGTACCTCCAGACCGAGCGCGGCTTCAGCCTGGCCGACATCGGCCGCTACGGCTGGATCCCGTTCGCCGCGCTCACCGCGGGAAACCTGTTCAGCGGCGGGATGCCGCGCTGGCTCGTGTCCCGCGGCTGGACCCTCAACCGGGCGCGCAAGACGACCATGCTCGCGGTCTCGCTCGCCATGCCGCTGCTGTGCTTCCTGGTCACGCGCGTCGAGGGCGCGGGCCTCGCCCTCGGGGTGATGAGCGCGCTCTTCTTCGGCCACGCGGCGTGGGGAAACATCATCCTTCCCGCCGAGGTCTTCCCCAAACACGTCGTCGGCACCGTCTCCGGCCTCGGCGGCGCGCTGGGCGGGGTCACGGGCATCGTGACCCAGCTCGCCATCGGCTGGGTGGTGCAGAACCTGTCGTTCGCGCCGCTGTTCGCCGCGATGTCGATGACCTACCTGCTCGCCTTCGCGGCGGTGCACTTCCTCATCGGCGAGCTGGGCCGGGTGCGGGACGTGCGGTAGCGGCGGCCCCTCTAGTTCATGTCGGAGACCTTGCCGCCCGTGAACGTCACGCTGAACCCGTCGTAGCTCCACACCGTCCGCGCGCCGAGCGTGACCTTCTTGCGCGGCTGGCCGAGGGCGCGGACGACCTCGGCCTCGCTCATGCCCTTCTTCAGCTCGACCGAGCCGCCGCCCGACGCGGCGCCGGTGTCGGCGGCGCGGGCCTTGGTGTTCGCGAGCGGCTGGGCGGCGGGGGCGGGGCGCGTCTCGGCCGCGGCGGTGCGCGGGCGGGAGGAGCCGAGGCTGGCCCACTTCTCGCGCGGAAGCAGGGTCAGCTCGAACGGCGCGCGCTCCTTCTTGCGCTCGACCTCGAGCGTCACGCGCGTGCCGGGCGTGGCCGTCCACCACTCCCACACCATCGCGTTCATCTGGTCGGTGCCCTTCTCCTGGCCGATGCGCCGGATGCGGTCGCCGGACTGCAGCCCGGCGTGCTCGGCGGGGCCGCCGCGCTCGACGCTGACCACCTCGAGCCCGTCGCCCTTGAAGAGAAGCTTGTACTTCGGCTGGTGCGTGAACCCGTGCTGGGGGCGGTCCGGGCGCAGGTCGTCGAGCCGCGAGGTGATCTCGGCGGCCGCCTTGGCCGCGATCTCGGCGGCCAGCGACCGGAAGTGCGTCGCGTCGTCGCGCGTGTCGTTCGCGCCGTAGGTGCGCGTGGTCTCCGCGTCGACGCTCCGGCGCGAGTCGCCGACGGTGACGCTCGCGTGCACGTTGTAGCGGTGCGTCACCGACTCCGTCCCGTCCTTGTTGCGGCTGCGCGAGGACTCGATGCGCGAGCGGCGCTCCACGTGCACGATCGCCTCGCCGCCGATCGGCACCAGGCGCACCCAGCGCAGCGCGGAGAGCGCCTTCTCGACGTCGCGGGCGGTGGAGGCGGTGTCGCCCTCGGCCGCGCCGGCCAGGATGCGGCTCAGGCCCTTGGACGCCTCGATCGAGGACGTGACCATCACCTCGATGGGCGCGTTGTCCTGGGCGGCGGCCGGGCCGGCGCCGAGCGCTACCGTGGCGGCGAACACCCATCCCATCATCACCTTGGCACGATCGAGCTGACGCAAGCCAACACCTCCCGGTTCGACGGCCCCCGATTATCGCACCGCTCCCGCCGGCCGGCCCGCCCGCGGCCCCGCCGCGCGTCGTACGCTAGGAGCAGAGCGCCATGCTGGTGGCTTCCATCACGCTGTTCCTGCTGAGTTTCCTGGGCCTGTGGGCGCTCGTCTACCGCGTGCTGCCCGGCGCCTGGCGGGTGTTCCACGGGGCCTGGGCCGCGCTCGCGCGCCGGGTGATGCGAGGCCAGCGCTTCGCGGTGTGGTACGAGCGGGGGGCGGCGCGGCTGCAGCCGCTGCACCCCTACCGTCCGGTGCTGGCGATCCTCGCCGCCGGGTTCCTGATCGCCGCTCTCACCGGGGCCGCCTTCCTGTTCCTCGCGGAGCTGATGCAGGCGCAGAGCCCGCTGCTCGCGCGCGTGGACCAGGCGGTCTGGCGCGCGGCCCAGGGCGTGCGCAGCCCCGGGGCCACCACGTTCTTCCTGGTCTTCACCCTCGTCGGTACGGGCGTGGGGCTCGGGATCATGGTGGTGCTGATCGCCGTCGTGCTCGCCGTGCGCGGCCGCTGGCGCTGGGCCGCCTTCCTGGTCGTCAGCGCCATCGGCGGGGGCCTCCTCAACCAGGGCCTCAAGGCGCTGTTCGAGCGGACGCGGCCGGACATGGCGGCGGCGCTGTGGCGCTCCACCAGCTACGCCTTCCCCAGCGGGCACGCGATGGGATCGTTCGTGGTGTTCGGCGCGCTCGTCTACCTGGTCATGCGCGCGGCGCCGAGCTGGCGCGTGCGCTCGGCCGCGGTCGCGCTCGCGCTGTGCTTCATCGGCACCATCAGCCTGTCGCGCCTGTACCTCGGCGTGCACTGGTTCTCGGACATCGCGGCCGGGCTCTCCGCGGGCATGGTGTGGCTGGCCACCACCACCGGCGCCTACGAGGTGAACCGCCGCATGCGCATGCTGCGCGGCGCGCGCGCCACCACCGCGGAGTCCCCGCCGCCCTCCTCCGCCCGGCAGGCCCAGGCGTAGCGCCGGTCCACTCCACCCTGCGCCGACGCGCCGCACTAGAATCGGCGCGGAGGTCCACATGCAGCCGCTGCGCTGGGAGAGCGTGCCCGTCGAGCGCGTCACCGACGACATCACGCGCCAGGTGGTCACGGGCCGCAACGAGATGATCGCCCGCGTGGTGCTGGAGAAAGGCGCGGTCGTGCCCACCCACTCGCACGTCAGCGAGCAGATCACCTGGATCCTCGAGGGTGCGATGAAGCTCTGGATCGGCGAGCCGGAGCGGGAGGTGCTGCT
>DATBIZ010000252.1:0-2391 GCA_036556645.1 Vicinamibacteria bacterium
CGTCGCGTTCGTGACCGGCGCCGCCCGCGGCATCGGAGCGGCCACCGCCGCCGCCTTCGGCCGCGCGGGCGCGCGCCTCGCCCTGGTGGACCGTGATGCCCGCGCGCTGGAGGACACCGTGCGCGCGGTCCGCGCCGCCGGCGCGGACGCGATCGGCATTCCGGCGGACGTGGCCGACGCCGCCGCGATCGAGGCCGCGGTCGCGCGCGTGGTCGCCGACTGGGGCCGACTCGACGTGCTGGTCAACAACGCCGGCATCGTCCGCGACGCGACCCTCGCCGACGTCCGCGACGAGGACTGGCAGGCGACCCTCGACGTGAACCTGACCGGCGCGATGGTCTGCGCGCGCGCCGCGGTGCCCCACATGCGCGCGGCCGGCTTCGGCCGCATCCTCTCGGCGTCGTCGATCGTGGCGCGCGGCGGAAACTACGGCCAGACCGCCTACGCGGCGAGCAAGGCCGGCATCATCGGCATGACGCGAGTGTGGGCGCGCGAGCTGGGCGGCCAGGGCATCACCGCGAACGCGGTCGCGCCGGGCTTCATCGAGACCGACATGGTGCGCTCGGTGCCGGAGAAGGTGGTCGCGCAGGTGCGTGCGCGGATCCCCGCGGGGCGGCTGGGCCGGCCCGACGAGGTCGCGAGCGTGTACCTGTTCCTCGCCTCGGACCTCGCGTCGTTCGTCAACGGCGCGGTGGTGGGCGTGGACGGGGGCCTGCTGCTTTGACCCTGCTCCGGCGCGTGCCGGTCTGGGCGGCCGGGGTGTTCGCGCTCGCGCTGGCGGCGCGGCTCCTCTTCTGGGCGCTCGCCGACCAGCCGCTGCTCTACACGCACCAGTACCACTACTTCATGAACGGGCTGCTGATCGCCCAGCATCCCGACCCGTGGACCTTCCTCTTCCGCAGCGACGACTGGCGGCTGTGGGACCGCCACTGGACGATCGCGCCGCTGTACTACCCGTTCGAGGCGCTCGTCTTCTGGATCTTCGGCCCGAGCCTGGAGGCCCTGCGCCTCGTGCAGATCGTCCTCGGCGCGCTGACCGCGGCGGCCGTGGGCGCGATCGGGCGGCTCACCGTGGGCCCGCGCGGCTATTGGGCCGGCCTGCTCTACGCGGTGCACGGTTACTCGGTGGAGCTGCCCACCTGGACCCTGACCGAGAACCTGCACAACGTGCTCTTCTGCGCCGCGATGGCCCTGCTCCTCGCCGGCGCCGCCCGGCGTGGCCTGGCCACCACCGCCGGCGGCGCGGCGCTGCTCGGCCTGTCCGCGCTGGCGCGGTCGGTGTCCTCGGCGTTCCTTCCGGTGGCGGCGGCGTGGCGCTGGTGGTACGGCGAGCGGGACCGGCGCTGGCGTGACGCGCTCGTGGTGGTCGCCTGCGGCCTCGGCGTGATCCTGCCCTGGACGGCCCGGAACGTGTTCGTGATCGGCGACCTGGTGCCGATCGAGACGACGGCCTACGAGAACATCTGGTACGCGAACCACTTCACCGACGAGGTGCGCTTCCGCCGCCAGGCGGAGATCGTGCACGCGCAGGAGACCAACGCGGACAAGCGCCGCGTCGCGCTGCACTTCGCGCTGCGCGGGCTCCGGCGCGACCCCGGGGCGTTCGTGGACAAGGTGCGGAAGAACTTCTGGCACTTCCTGCGGCCGGAGGGACTGCACCACCTGCTCACCGCCGAGTCCTCGATGGAGCCCTGGCGCCACGCGTTCTACCTGCTGCTCGACGACCTGCCCGGGCTGGTGCTCCTGCCGCCGTTCCTCGCCTTCTGCGCAGGCGGACGGCGGACCGCCGCGTGGGCGCTGATCGTGCTCTGGACCGCGTACTACCTGTTCTTCGAGATCGTCGTCTTCCTCAACGAGGTGCCGCGCCACCGGACCGGCTTCGTGCCGTTCTTCCTCGTGGGAGGCATCGCCGGGATCGCGCTGCTGGCCCGCCGCGAGGAACGACGGCGCGCGGCGCCGTGGATCGGCGCGGCGATCGGGCTCGCGGTCGTCTTCGGGCTGCTGGCCCCCTATCCGGCGGCGGCCTGGCGGACGGTGGCGGCACTGCGTGCGCTGGCGGCGGCGGAGGAGGCGGTGGCCCGCGGCGCCGCCGCGGACGCCGACCGGATCGCGGCCGAGGCCGCGGCGCGCGCACCGGGCTCGCAGCGGCCCTGGGTCCGCTACGGCCGCATCCTGGCGCGTGCCGGCCGTCCCGCCGACGCCCTCGCCGCCTATGAGCGCGCCGCGGCGCGGCCACGCGTCAGTTGGAGCCCGACGATCGCGCGTCCGCGGCTCCTGCGCGAGGCCGGCCAGGATCCGGCTGCAGCCTTGCGCGCCCTGCACCTGCTCGAATGGAACGCGGACCCGTGGCTCGTGCAGGAGGTCGCCTGGCGCGAGCTGCCGCCACCGCTC
>DATBIZ010000253.1:0-3784 GCA_036556645.1 Vicinamibacteria bacterium
GGCCCGGTCCTGCGAGCGGGCGAACCGCTCGAAGTAGCGCACCGCCCGCTCGCGGCCGTGCCGCCGGATCAGGAAGTCCACCGCCGCGAACGCCAGGTCGTAGACCCCGTCCGCGTGCGGCCCGTGGCCGAGCGCGACCCACTGCGGGAACGTCGCCATCGCGTCGAGCGCGGGCAGGGGCCGCGCGCGGCCGCGCACGCCGGCGACCGCGTCGTAGCGCGCCCGCTCCAGCGTGGCCGCGTCGAGCCGCTCGAGCACGCGCACGGCGACCCACTCCGCGAAACCCTCGCGCAGCCACTGGTCCGAGGTGCCCCGGTGCCCGCCGCCCAGCTCGTACTGCAGGCTGTGCGTCAGCTCGTGCGCGAGCAGGGCCAGGCGCCTCTCCCACGGCGCCGCGGCCAGGTTGCCCTCGTTGACCAGCACCCGGCCGTGGCCGCCGATGGCGGTCATCGTGCGCGCGGTGGCGCGCGCGAAGTCCACCGGGTAGCCGCTGGCGAGCAGCGCCGCCTCGAAGGCCTCGCGGTCCCGGTAGAGGTGCAGGGCCACCCGGAAGCGCGGATGGCCCAGCTCCCGGTGGATCCCGTCGAGCGCGGTGGCCATCGCGGCGTCCCAGCCGCCGACCCAGGCCGCGCGCGCGACCGGCCGCGCCTTGACACGGTCGGAGGAGAGGATGCGGACGGGCGGCGCGGCCGCGCAGCCGTGCAGCGCGGCGGCGAGGAGGAACGAGACGCCCTGGCGCGCGAGCACGCCGTAGGGTGCCACAGCCGGCCGCCGGCCGGCACGGGCGACGTGCCGGCACGCGCGGCGCTCAGTTGGCCGCGCGGGTCCGCTTGTTCAGCAGGCGCTGGCGGCGCCGCCGGAAGTCGCGGGCCACGCGCGCCAGCGCCGGCGGCGGGTCGGCGGCCGCGAGCCGAGCCAGGTCGCCCAGGCCCTGCTCCACCAGCGCGAGGGCGAGGCCCAGGTCGCGCGTCCGGTGCTCGTGGTAGATCGCGAGCGCGCGCCGCGCGCGCCAGTCGCCGGCCTGGGCCGCCTCCGCCCACAGCGACGCCGCGCCGGCCAGATCGCCCCGGCGCCGCTTGCGTCTGGCCAGCCGCAGCAGCGCCTCCACCCGCAGCGCGCCGTCCTCGGCCGACAGCACGCGCCGGTACTCGTCCTCGCAGCGCTCGAACAGCCGCGCCTGCTCCAGCACCTGCGCGAGGCTGTACACGTCGCGGGGGTCCTCGGCGCGGCCCTCCTCGACCCACTGGCAGGCCAGCACGGCCAGGGCGGCCAGCGAGACCACGTCCACGCGGTTGTGCTCGAGCACGCGCATCAGGGCGCGTCCGTCGCGGCGGCGGACGTAGTCGAAGTAGATGCGCGGGATCTCCTCGCCGGGCACGTCGGCGCGCCGCCGCAGGTCGAGCAGGTCCTTCTCCAGCGCCTGCAGGCGGCAGGAGCTGAGCCGCAGCTTCCACAGCCGCCGCGCGGGCGGCAGCAGGTCGAGGTGCGGCACGTCGGCCAGCGGATACGCCTCGCGGTTGAGACGGTAGCGCGACTCCAGCAGCGGCAGGTCGAACGTGCGGCCGTTGAACGTGACCACGTGCCGGAAGCGGACCAGGTCGTCGGCCAGGCCGTGCAGCAGCGCCGCCTCCTCGTGGTAGTCGCGCATGAAGTACTGGCGGACGCGGAAGCGGTCCTCGTCCACGAACCCGACGCCGACCAGGAAGGCGGCGGTGCCCGTGCCCCCGGCCAGCCCGGTGGTCTCGGTGTCGAGGAACACGGCGCGCGCCAGGTCGAAGCCGCCGAGCGCCGCGTCTCCGGCCAGGACCGGCACCGATGCCGGCTGGAGCGCGCGGAAGCGGCTCAAGGCGACGCCGCCGTGGAAGGACTCGAGCGGCACGTCCCAGTCCACGCGGAAGAACTCGCCGCGCTCGTTCTCCACCCGCCGGCCGTGGATCAGCTCCTCGAGCGCGGGCGGCCGCCACCGCTCCGGCTCGCGCACCGTGCGCGTGCGCGCGGCCGCGACCGCCACCAGCCGCTCCAGCCGCGCCTTGAGCGAGAGACCGCTGCCGTCGTCGCCGACCAGCGTGCGCTCCAGGCTCTCCAGCTCGGACGGCGGCGGCGACGGCTTCGAGAGCCGGCGCAGGCGGTCGTGCAGCGTGGTGCTCATAGCGGCAGGACCTGCCCTTCGCGCGCGACCTCGAGGCCGCGCGCGGCCAGGCGGCGGCGGGCGGCGCCGTCCCAGAGCAGCCGGTTCGTGTGGTTCAGGTGCAGCAGCAGCACGCGCGCCCTCGAACCGGCCAGGCGGCGCTCGGTCTCGGCGACGAGCGGGTGCGGGATGTCCGCGATCGCGCGTCCCGGCACCTCGCCCGCGTCGTGGAACGTGGCGTCGAGGAGCGCCACGTCCACCGCGGCCGCCTCGTCCTCGAGGCGGCGGTCCCAGCGCTCCCACTTGTCGATGTCGGGGATGAACAGCAGCGAGCGGGCGGGTCCGCGCACGCGGAAGCCGACCGTGTCGCTGTACTCGTCGCGGTGCGGGACCAGCAGCGGCGTCACGCGAAGGCTCGCGCCGAGCGCCACCTCGCGGCCGGGCACCAGCTCCCGCAGCTCGATCTGGCCGAGCGCCACCAGCTGCGACCAGGGGCCGTTCTCGCGCAGGAAGCGCCCCAGGCGCGCGGTGGCGTACACGGGCACCCCGCGCGCCCCCAGCGCCTCGCGCCCGAGGTACAGGAGACCGGCGTAGTGGCCCACGTGCGCGTGCGTCAGCAGGATGCCGTCCAGGGGACGCTCGCGCGGCGACCAGCCGCGTCCGGCGTGCAGCGCCTCGAGCTGCGCCGGCAGGTCGGGCGTGGCGTCGATCAGGTACCGCTGGCCGGAGACCTCGTCCACGAGCCCCAGCGACGCCACGCGCTGCCGGCGCCCCGGATCGCGCCGCGCGCGCACGCAGAGCGGCTGGCGGCACCCGATGTGCGGCACGCCGCCGTCCTGCGCGATCCCGAGCACGACCGCGTAGACACGCGCCGCGCCGACGGCTTCTTCACCGCAGAGAGCGCCGAGGACGCAGAGGACGGACAGGAGACGAGCCATCGGTCAGCTTCCGATCGCGTCCAGGATCGCGAGCGCGACTTCCTTGCCGCGGCTGCCGGTCTCCCCCACCGGGCCGACGCACGAGGGGCAGCCGTCGCCGCAGGAGCAGCGCGCGATCAGCGCGCGGCTCTCGCCGAGCAGCCGGCCGTGCAGGTGGTAGAGCGGCTCCGACAGCCCGATGCCGCCGGGATAGTTGTCGTAGATGAACACGTTGGGCTCGTAGTCCTGCCCCGAGGCCGGAGGCGGCTCGCCGCGCGAGGCCACCAGCCGCAGGCCGCGCTCCACCCGCGCCTCGCCCTGCCCGTTGTCTCCCACCGCGACGCCGAGGTCGTGGCGGTCGCACATCAGGAAGAGCGCCGCCATCTGGCCGAGCGTGTAGGAGAGGGCCACCACGCCGTCGCGCCGCTCCTCGAACGAATACGGCAGCGCGGCCATCACCGGCCGCGGGACGGTCAGCCAGTAGGAGGTGGTGTGCATCTGGTTCTCGGGCATCTGCAGCTCGCCCGAGCCCACGTTCTCCCCCGTCCAGAACTTCAGCTTCTTGAAGCCCACCACCTGCGAGGTAACGTGGACCTCGCCGTGGCTGCGGCGGGCCCGCGGCCGCCCAGGCTCTTCCGGGGAGAGGCGGTCGAGGATGCGGACCTTGGTGTAGGTGATGGCGTCGGTGTAGTAGTCCACCTCCGCCTCGTGGACGTGGGCCCGGCGCTCCTGGTGGTCG
>DATBIZ010000254.1:0-7976 GCA_036556645.1 Vicinamibacteria bacterium
GATGAAGCTGGAGTTGAGGGCGCCGAACACCGCCTTGGTGACCATGTCGCCCTCGTGCTCGATGTGCTTGAGCTCGACGCTCTTGATCCGACGCTCCTCGAAGTTGGCGGTGTGGGCGATCTCGGAGAACACCTTCACCGCGCGGACCAGGTTCTCGGTGTCGCGGGCGAGCAGCTCGTGGAAGCGCTCCTCCCTCGGAAGCAGCATCCGGATGACGCGGTCGGCCCTGCCCATGCCCTCACCCCCGATGTGACGATCGTATGACGGCCGTGCGACGTCTTGGTGACTTTCTGGTGACGGCGCGGATGCTAACACGCGCCCCGCGCGCGCTCAGGGCGCGGAGGGCGGACCCGCCGGGACGCTCACCGTGAAACGGGTGCCCAGGCCCGGCTGGCTCTCCACGGAGACGCTGGCGCGCATCCCCTCGGCCAGGTGCTTCACGATCGACAGCCCGAGGCCGGTGCCGCCGAGGTCGCGGCTGCGCGCCTTGTCCACGCGGTAGAAGCGCTCGAAGATCCGGGGCAGGTGCTCCGCCGCGATGCCGGGACCGTTGTCCGCCACCGTGAACACCGCCGACCCGGCGGGGCCCGCCGCGGACGACACCTCGATGCGCCCGCCCGCGGGCGTGTACTTCACCGCGTTCTCGACCAGGTTCTGCAGGACCGCGCGCAGGCGTTCGGGATCGCTCACCACGTCGGGCGCGCCCCCCGGCGTGTGTACCAGCGTGGTGCCGCTCGCCGCCGCCGCGTCCGCGAACGAGGCCACCACCTCGTCGGCCAGGTCCACGGGAGACAGGGGCTGCCAGCGCGGCGGCCGCTCGCCGGACTCCAGGCGCGAGAGCTCGAGCAGGTCGGCGACCAGTGCCGCCATCCGGTCCGCGTGCGCGCGGATCTTGGCCAGGAAGCGCCGCCCGGTGGGGGGATCCTCCACCGCGCCGTCCTCCAGCGCCTCCACGAACCCCCGGATGGAGGTGAGCGGCGTGCGCAGCTCGTGCGAGGCGTTCGCCACGAAGTCGCGGCGGACCTGGTCCAGGCGCTTGCGCTCGGTCACGTCGTGGAACGTCAGCACCGCCCCGTGCGGCCCGCCCTGCTCGCCCGGAAACGGAACGCCCACCACCGCGTAGGCGCCGCGCGGGTGGCGCATCGCGATCTCCAGCCGCACGCGCCCGCCGCGGCGCAGCACCTCCTCGATCGCCTGCGCGACCTCGCGCTGGCGCACCACCTCGAGGTAGTGGCGGCCGAGGGGGGCCGGCGGGGCCAGCTCGCGCCGGAACGCGTCGTTGGCCAGGAGCACCATGCCGCGGTGGTCCACCGCCAGCACGCCCTCCTCCATCGCGGACAGGATCGCCTCGGTCCGCGCCCGGTCGCGCGCGATCTCGGTGATCCGTGCCTGGAGCTGGTCGGCCGACTGGTTGAGGATGCGCGCCAGCTCCCCGATCTCGTCCCGGCGGCTCACGCGGCTGCGGGCGGCCAGGTCTCCGGCCGCGAACCGCCGCGCCGCGTCCATGACCTCGCGGAGCGGACCGGCCAGCGACGAGGCGAACGCGGCCGAGAGCACGGCGATCGCGGCGAACGCGGCCGTCAGCGCCAGCAGCAGCGCACGCTGGAGCTCGCGGGCCTGCTCGTCCACGCCGCGCAGGGAAAGCGCCACCCGCGAGACCGCCAGCGCCCCGGCGGAGGAGCGGACCGGCACCGCCGCGTAGAGCATGTCCTCGCGCACCGTGGAGCTCCGCCGCTGCGACACGCCCGCGCCCGAGGCCAGCGCCATGAGGACCTCCGGCCGGTCCCGGTGGTTCTCGACCGCGGCCAGCGCGGCCCCGGAGAGCGCGGAGTCGGCCAGCACGCGCCCGTCCGCCGCCACGATCGTGACCCGCGCGCGCACCTCGCGCGCGGCCGCGTCCACCACGGCGTCGAGGTCGGCGGATCCGGCGCCGGCGCGCAGCGCGGGCTCCACCACGCGCGCCATCAGCTGCGCCTCGGCCACGAGCTGCTCGCGGGTCTGCTCGACCGCGCGCCGGCGCAGCGCGGGGCCGCCGACGAGCAGGGTCACGAGCAGCGCCGCCGCCACCGCGGCCAGCGCGGCGACGACGATGCGGCCGCGCAGCCCGGGCATCAGTCGCCGCCGTCGGCGGAGAGCCGGTAGCCGAGCGACTTGACCGTGACGATCGCGCCCGCGATCTCCGGCAGCTTCTCGCGCAGCCGGCGCACGTGAACGTCCACCGTGCGCGTGCCTTCGGCGTACGAGTACCCCCACACGTCTTCGAGCAAGGCCTGGCGCGACAGCACGCGGCCGTCCGCCTCGAGCAGGGCCACCAGCAGCCCGAACTCCTTGGCCGTGAGGCGCACCTCGCGGTCCTTCCAGCGCGCCGTGCGGCGGGAGGGGTCCACGACCAGGTCGCCGAACGTCAGCGGCGTGTCGCCCTCCCGCGGGCGGTCCACCCGCCGGAACAGCGCGCGCACGCGCGCGGCGACCTCTTTCGGGCTGAACGGCTTCACCACGTAGTCGTCGGCGCCCATCTCGAGCCCGACGATCCGGTCGGCCTCGTCGCCGCGCGCGGTGAGCATCACGATCGGCAGGTCGCGCAGCCGCTTGTCCCGCCTCACCTCGGCGCACACGGCGAGCCCGTCGAGGCCGGGAAGCTGCAGGTCGAGGAGCAGGAGGTCGAAGCCGCCCTGGCGCAGCATGGCCAGCCCGCGGCGGCCGTCCCCGGCCGCCTCCACCGTGAAGCCGTCCGCGGTCAGGTAGTGCGTCAGCAGCTCGACGATGTCGGGGTCGTCCTCGACCACGAGCGCACGGCGCATGGGCGCAAGGATAACGCTGCGCATATACTTCGCCGCCATGAGGATCGTCGTCACCGGAGGCACCGGGTTCATCGGCCGTGAGGTCGTCGAGCGGCTGCTGGCCAGCCCCGGCGACGAGGTCGTGGTCACCACGCGCGACCCGGAGAAGGACTACTGGGCCGGCCGCGTGCAGCTCGTGCAGGCCTTCGCCGGCGACCCGATCAGCCTGGGCCGGGCCTTCACCCGCGCGGACGTGGTGGTGCACGCGATCCAGTTCCCGAACCACCCGGTCGAGGATCCGTCCAAGGGCCGCACGTACCTCGAGACCGACGGCCGCGGCACCGAGGTCGCGGCGAAGACCGCGCGCAAGCTGGGCGTGCGGCGCTTCGTCTACCTGTCGGGCGCCGGCGCCGGCCAGGGACGGCCGCAGCCGTGGTTCCGGGCCAAGGACATGGCGGAGGCGGCGATCCGCGAGACCGGCATGGAGCACGCGCTGCTGCGCCCGTCCTGGATCTACGGCCCGCGCGACCGCAGCATGAACCGCTTCGTGACGTTCTGCCGCCGGCTGCCGTTCGTGCCGGTGATCGGCGACGGCAAGACCACCGTCTCGCCGATCTCCGTGAAGGACGTCGCGCGGTGCGTGGCCGAGTGCGTGCGGCGCGAAGATGCGAAGGACAAGGCGCTCGACCTGGGCGGGCCCGAGCGGCTGACCATGGACCAGATCATCCGCACGATCCAGAAGGTGATCGGCAGGCGGCGGCCGCTCGTGCACCACCCGGTGGGGCTGATGAAGCTGCTCTCGAAGCCGATGCAGCTCCTGCCGGAGCCGCCGCTGTCCCCGACCGCGATCGACTTCATCGTGCAGGAGGTCGTGGTGGACCCCCGGCCGGCGATGGAGTACCTCGGGTTTGCGTTCACGCGGCTCGAGGATGGGCTGCGGGAGTACCTGTCTCCGCGGCGAGGGGACGCGTAGGGTTCGGGGAGCCGAGCCGTATCCGAAACCGTATCCGAAACCGAAACCGAAACCGAGTCCGAGTCCGAATCCGTAACCGCGGGCCGAAACCGACACCGCGGTTTCGGTTCGCGGCTTCACCGCGTATCCTTGACGCGTGAGCCAGACGTACTTCCAGAAGGGCTTCAACCTGAAGGCGGCGGTCGCGCCGGCGCTGGCGTCGAGCTACGACAGCCGGGTGGTGGATCGCCTGCGCGAGCTCGGGTCGGCGGCGCGGGCGGGGGACGTCACCCTCAAGCTCGCGCGTGAGTTCGGGTTCTGCTACGGGGTGGACCGCGCGGTCGAGTACGCGTACGAGACGCGGCAGCAGTTCCCGGACCGGCGGATCTTCCTCTCCGGCGAGATCATCCACAACCCCGAGGTGAACGGCCGGATCGAGGCCATGGGCATCCGCATCCTGCCCGCCGCGCCCGACCCGGCCGTCCGGTACGCGGACGTGCAGCGCGAGGACGTGGTGCTGCTGCCGGCGTTCGGCGTCCCCGTCGGCGAGCTGGAGCACCTGCGCGGCAAGGGGTGCGTGCTGGTGGACACCACCTGCGGCAGCGTGCTGAACGTGTGGAAGAACGTCCACAAGTACGCGCGCGACGGCTACACGGCCGTGATCCACGGCAAGCACTACCACGAGGAGACGAAGGCGACCGCCTCGCAGGCGCTGACCCACCCGGGCGGCCACTACCTGATCGTCAAGGACAAGGAGGAGGCCGCGCTGGTGTGCGACTTCATCCGCGGGAAGGTCTCCGCGGCCGCCATCGGCGCGCGCTTCCACGAGGCGGCCAGCCCGGGGTTCGACCCGGACCGCGACCTGCGCAAGGTCGGGCTGGCCAACCAGACCACGATGCTGATGGGCGAGAGCGTCGCGATCGGCGAGATGCTGCGCGCCGCGATCGCGGACCGCGACGGGGCGGAGGCGGCGGCGGCCAGCTTCCGGGCGATGGACACCATCTGCTCCGCCACCCAGGACCGGCAGGACGCGGTGCTCAAGATGCTCGACGAGGGCGGGCTCGACGTGATGGTGGTGATCGGCGGCTACAACAGCAGCAACACGCAGGCGCTGGCGCGGCTGTGCGCGCCGCGCGTGCCCACGTTCCACATCCAGGCCGCGGGCTGCCTCGAGGGCGGCGCGATCCGCCACCGGCCGGTGGGCGGCCACGACGAGGTACGGCGCGAGCGTTGGCTGCCCGAGGGGCCGGTGCGCGTGGGCCTGACCGCGGGCGCCTCGACGCCGAACAACGTCGTGGGCGAGGTCGTCACGCGCATCCTGGCCCTGCGCGGCTCCACTCCCGAGGAGCTCTCGGCTCTCTAGGCCGCGCCGGGGCTGGTGGTACGATGCCCCGATCTTGCGGAGGGCGGCGTGACGCTTCTGGAAGGGAAGCTGGGCCTGGTGCTCGGCGTGGCCAACAAGCGCTCGATCGCCTGGGGCATCGCCCAGGCCGCGGCGAAGAACGGCGCACGCCTGGCCCTCACCTACCAGGGCGAGCGCCTCGAGGAGAACGTCCGCGACCTGGCCGCCGCGCTCAACGACCCGCTGCTGCTGCCCTGCGACGTGACCAGGGACGAAGACCTCGACCGGCTGGCCGAGGAGGTGCGCCGCTCCTTCGGCGCGCTCGACTTCGTCGTGCACTCGGTGGCGTACGCGCTGCGCGAGGAGCTCGACGGCGAGTTCCTCGGCACCTCGCGCGAGGGCTACCGGATCGCGCAGGACATCTCCTCCTACTCGCTCACCGCGGTCGCGCGCCGGATGGCGCCGCTGATGGAAGGCCGCGGCGGCAGCATCGTGGCGCTCACCTACCTGGGCGGGGAGCGGGTGGTTCCGCACTACAACGTGATGGGGGTGGCGAAGGCCGCCCTCGAGATGTCCGTGCGCTACCTGGCCGCGGACCTGGGGCCGCGGGGGATCCGCGTGAACGCCATCTCCGCCGGCCCGATCAAGACCCTGGCCTCGTCGGCGGTGCACGGCATCAGCAAGATGCTGGAGTACCACCGCACGCACGCGCCGCTGCGCAAGAACACCGAGCAGGAGGAGGTCGGCGATGCCGCGCTGTTCCTGCTCTCGCACCTCGGCCGGGGCGTCACCGGCGAGGTGGTGCACGTGGACGGCGGGTTCCACGTGATGGGGATGGCCGCGCTCTGAAGCTGCTGCGGGTCGCGTTCCTGTCGGTGGCGGTGGGCGGGGTCGGCGTCGGGCCCGCGCGCGCGCAGGACGCGCCGCCGAACCCACCCCCACCGGCCGCCGCCGGCGAAGGCGCCGAGTGCACGCCCGCGGAGCCGTGCCTGACCGCGGGCCGCCAGGAGCAGATCACGCGCGAGCACGCGCGCGCGCTCGGCTTCGTGGACCTGAGCTTCGGCGATTCGCGCATCCAGGCCGACGAGCTGGACCTCTTCACCACCACCCATCCCGACGGCCGCGTGACCCATCGCATCGAGGCCGAGAACAACGTGGTGTTCCTGCGCGGCGAAGAGCGGCTGTCCGGGGACAAGATGTCCATGGACCTCTCGACCGGCCGCGGCTGGTTCGAGAACGCGCTCGGCTACACGAGCCCCGGCGTGTTCATCGAGGCGAAACGGATCGAGCGCGTGGAGCCGGGCGTCTACGAGATCGAGGGCGGCAAGTTCACGTCTTGCGCGCAGCCGACGCCGCGCTGGAGCTTCTCGGCCACCGACGCCACCATCAGGGTGGACGACAAGATCACCGCGCGCAACGTGGTGATGAAGGTCAAGCAGGTTCCCGCCTTCTACATGCCGTTCTTCATGTACCCGATCCAGGAGGACCAGCGCTCGTCGGGCTTCCTCTTCCCGAGGTTCGGTCCGGACGCGCTCCGCGGCTTCATGGTCGGCACCGGGTTCTTCTGGGCCATGGGCCGCAGCTTCGACCAGACCTTCTACTTCGAGAACTACAGCAAGTTCGGCCAGGGCTACGGCCACGAGTTCCGCTACACGCTCCAGTCGCCGTCGAACGGCACGTTCCGCACCTACCTCTTCCGCCGGAAGCAGGACGGCCAGACCGGGTGGGAGCACGACCTCAACTGGGCGGCCGTGCAGAGCCTGCCCGGAAAGGTCCGCCTCTCGGTGCGGGTGCAGGAGGCGAGCACGATCGACTTCCAGGAGCAGTTCCAGGACGACCTCGACCTGGCCTCGCGCCGCAACCGCTTCTCCACGGTCAGCCTGCAGAAGAGCTTCGGCCCCACCAGCCTGCAGCTCCTGGCCAACTCGAACGACACCTATTTCGGGCTCGACGACGAGTTCATCCGCCGCCGGCAGGTTCCCGCCCTGATCCTGGGCCAGTCGCCGGTCAAGATCGCGCGCACCGGGGTCGTGTTCTCCTACGACGCGCGGGTCGAGAACCTGCAGACCGGCAGCCAGGTGCGCGTGGACACCTACGGCCGCTACGACCTGAACCCGCGCCTGTCGCGCCCGTTCTCGCTCTCCTTCCTGCAGGTGACGCCCGAGGTGCAGGTGCGGCGCACGCAATACGGCGTCAGCGACCTCGACCCCGCGTACGGGAACCAGGAGCTCAGCGGGCCGCCGGTGGGCCGCCAGTACGGCGAGGCCAGCGTGGACATGCGCGGGCCGTTCTTCTCGCGCGTGCTCGACACCCCCGGCAACTTCTACTCGGACCGCTACAAGCACGTGATCGGGCCGGAAGTGACCTGGACCTACCGCTCGGCCGTGCAGGCCGACGTGTTCAGCGCGGTGCCGATCTTCGACGGCCACGACCAGATCCCCGGCACCAACGAGCTGCGCTACTCGCTGGTCCAGCGCTTCTACTCCAAGCGCCCGGGCGCGGGCGGGCGCGCGGAGCCCTACGAGTTCCTGAACTGGCGCATCTCGCAGACCTACTACGCGAACGCGGACGCGGCGCAATACGACCCGAGCTACGCCTCGTCCCCCTTCGGCGCGCCGGGCGGAGATCCGGCGAGCCTGTCCCCGATCCAGTCGCGCTTCCGCTTCCGCCCCACGCGCCAGTTCTCGGCCAACTTCGACCTGGAGTACGACGTGAACTTCAAGCAGCTCAAATACGTCAGCCTGTCCACCAACGCGAACTACTCGCGCGCGGCGCTGCAGGCGAGCTGGTTCCGCGGCAACCGCGTCACCGACGTGGTCGAGCGCCGGGGGTTGAACCGCGACACGATCCGCGGCTCCGCGCGCGTCATGCTGTGGCCGGGCAAGGTCGGGGTGGACGGCTC
>DATBIZ010000255.1:0-5557 GCA_036556645.1 Vicinamibacteria bacterium
CTCCTCACCGGCGCGGCGCCGGTCGTGTTCCACCGTGACGGCGAGCCGGAGCCCGCGGCGGACCGGCTCGAGGTGCGCGTGGAGCCGCGCGCGCTGAGCGTGCTGGTCCCGCGCGCGACCGCCGAGGACCCGGTGGGGCCGGTCGGGCACCGCGCCGAGCCCGACCTGGTCGTGATCGCCCCGCGATACCGGCGCACGGGCGGCGGGGTTCCCGCGGACCCGGAGATCGGTGCAGTCCCTACGCTCGCGCCGTCGCGCTGCGCACGCCGCCCAGCGTCATCTCGGGGGGATCGCTCGGGCCGCAGGCACAACTTCGGCTCCGATGGCCCTCGCGCTCCCCCCGAACCCCCCTACGCTCGCGCCGTCGCGCTGCGCACGCCGCCGCTCGCTTCCGCGACCTGCTGGGCGCGCTCGAGCAGGGCCTGGATCTCGTGGCGCGCGGCCTCGGGCAGCGGCAGCAGCGGGGCGCGCACGTGGCCGCCGCGAAGGCCGGCCAGGTCGATGGCCGCCTTGAGGCCCGCCACCCCGTAGGTCACGGTGATGGCCAGGCCGAGCGGCGTGACGACGTCCTGCAGCCGGCGCGCGCGCGCGTGGTCGCCCTCGGTGAACGCGCGGTAGAGCGCCACCGCGACCGCCGGCGCGCAGCACGACACGGCGACGATGCCCGCGTTCGCGCCGATGCAGAGCGCGGGATAGAGCACCGGCGCGGAGCCGCAGGCCACCTCGAAATGCGACGGCACCGCGGCGATGATCCGGCCCAACAGGCTCAGGTCGCCGCTCGACTCCTTCATCCCGACGATGCGCGGGTGGCCCGCCAGCGCGGCGGCGAGGCCCGGCTGGAACGTGAGCCCGGTGAAGGCCGGCACGGAGTAGACGAGCAGAGGGATCGGCGAGGCGTCGGCCACCGCCTCGAAGTGGCGCCGGAGCGCCTCGGGGGTCATCTGCGACTTGTAGTAGTTCGGCGTGAGCACCAGCGCGGCGTCCGCGCCGAGGTCCGCCGCCTTGCGCGTGAACGCGATCGTGGCCCGCGTGCTCTCCTGGCCGGTGCCGACCAGCAGGGACTTGCGGCCGGCGCCCTTGCGCGCGGCGCGCACGAGCTTCACGCGCTCGTCGTCGTCGAGGTACGGGCTCTCCCCGTTCGATCCCAGGACCAGGTAGCCGCCGAGGTCGTGGGAGGCGTAGGCGGCGAGGTTCGACTCGAACGCGCGCAGATCGAGCGCGCCTTCGGCGTCGAAGGGCGTGGCCAGCGGCGGGAAGATGCCTTGCAGCACGGGCCCGTCCTCAGGCGGCCGGGGTCTTGCGGGCCAGCGCGGCGGCCACGCGCTCGAGCAGCCGCACGTCCTGCGCGGTGAAGGCGTCGCGGAAGTCGCTCCAGACCTCCAGGATCGCCCACAGGCCGGCGTCGGTGCGGATCGGCGCCACCATCACGCTGCCCTTCGACAGGCCCACCACCGACCAGGCCGGGTTGGCGGTGAGGTCGGAAACGGTGGTCGGGGTGTGGCTGTGCGCCGCGTCCGCGAGCGGGCCGCCCCCGGCCCAGATGCGCTCGGGTCCCGGCGGCCGCTCCAGCGACGTGTGGACGGCGAGGTCCTCGCCGTCGGCCACGTAGACCGTCACGGCCGAGTAGCGCGCGAAGCGTCGCTTCATCATCTCCGCGGTCTGCTTGAGCGCCTCCTCGAACGACGGCGCCTTCTTGATCCCCTCCTCGAGCTCGTGGAGGACCTGCTCCCGCCGCTGCGCCGACTTGCGGGCCAGGTCCGTCTTCCACGGCTTCTCGTCGTCGCGCGTCAACGGCATGTCCACCTCAAGGCCTCCTCCAATGACAGTCCTCGTTCGGGCCGGGCTCTCAGGCGAGCCCCCGGCCGCCATCCACGGTCACGACCTCGCCCGTCGTGTAGGCGGCGCGTGCCGCCAGGAACAGCACCGCCTCCACCGCCTCGGCATGGGCGCCGAAGCGGCGGAGCGGGACCTTCTCGACCAGCGACCCGCTCGCCCCGGGCGGGTCGAGCACGCCCGGCGCCACCGCGTTCACGCGGATCTCCGGGGCCAGGGCCAGCGCCAGCACCCGGGTCGCCATCACCAGGGCCGCCTTCGACGCGCAGTAGGGCAGGTACGCCTTCCACGGCCGCAGCGCGCCCAGGCTGGCCACGTTCACGATCGCGCCGCCGCCCCGGCGCTTCAGGTGCGGCGCGGCGGCCCGCGAGGCCATCACCGCCGCCTTCACGTTCACGTCGAACGCCTCGTCGAGGTGCTCCTCCGACAGCTCGTCGAGCGGCACCCGGCGGAACACGCCCACGTTGTTCACGAGCACGTCGAGGCCACCGAGCGCGCCGGCCGCCTCGTCCACGAACCGCGCGACTTGACCGCGCACGCGCGCGTCCGCGCGCGCCACGAAGACGCGCCGGCCGTCGCGGCGCAGGCGCTCCGCCTCTTCTTCGGCGCCGGTCCGGCTGTCGTGGTAGGAGAAGGCGACCTCCGCCCCCTCCGCCGCCAGGCCGCGCACGATCGCGCGCCCGAGCCCCCGGCCTCCACCGGTGACGGCGGCGATACGTCCCTCCAGCGACAGGTCAGCCATGGACGGCGGGGGAAGGCAAACCTGCCGAGTATAGCACCGGGTCCGCGCTATTCCCGGATTTCGCCCAGGAACCGCGCACCCACGCGGGACGTGGCCTCGTCCTGGAACCGCTCCACGCGGCACACCACCGCCCGCACGCGGTACAGCGGGCGGTTGCCGAAGTGACGCCGCAGCGCGAGCGGGATCTGGATGTGCAAGACGAGGCGCGCGCCCACGAGGAGGCGCCGCGGCGTCTCGAACAGCACGCCGCCGCCGCTGATGTTCAGGGTGCGGCCGGTCTGGGTGAACGGGGTGCCGGCGGCGTCCTTGCCGCTCACGTCGAGAGAGAGGTGCAGCCCCAGCCTCCGCTCCCGCGCCGTGAGGGTCTTCATCCGCTTCGAAAGCGAGCGCCGATACTAGGCGGGCGGCCCTTCGCCTGTCAACGCTCGGCCACCGGGTCAGCGCGCGCGCGCCGCGCGCTCGCGCAGCAGCTCGGCGAAGCGCGGCTCGTCGGGGGCGATCAGGGCCAGCTCGCCCAGCGCGGCACGCGCCTCCTCCGCCGGGCGCCCCCAGGCCGCCCGCGCGAGCAGGCCGCCGACCCGCGCCTCGTGGGCGGCATCCGGAGCGGGCGGCGCGGGCGCGCTCGCCCCGCGGGCCTTGTTGGCGCGCCAGGCCAGCTCCGCCGCCTCCTCGCAGGCGGGGTCGAGCGCCAGCACCTCGACCATCTCCTCGTACGCGGCCTCCGGCTGTCCGGCGTCGAGGTGGCCGCGGCCGCGGGCGAGCCGCTCGCGCACGCGCGCGCGGGCCTCCTCGCCGTGCGCCGGCGCCTGGGGCAGGGCCGAGCGCGACCGCGAGCGGCGCAGCGCGTGGTGGACCTCCTGCATGGCGCGGCCGAGCTCGTCGAGCGCGGCATAGCGCTTCTCCGGGTCCTTGCGCAGCATGCCGTGCACCAGCGAGGCGAGCTGCGCCGGCAGGTCCGGGTTCACGGTGAGCAGCGCGTCCGGCTCCTCGGAGATGATCTGGTACAACACGCCGTGCAGCGTCTTGCTGCGGAACGGCTTGCCCCCGGCCAGCACCTCGTAGAAGACGGCCCCCGCCGAGAAGGCGTCGCTGCGCCGGTCCGTCCCCTTCCCCATCGCCTGCTCGGGCGCCATGTAGTCCGGGGTGCCGAGGATCACGCCCTGCCGCGTGATCGTGGAGCGCGTGGCCACCCGCGCCAGGCCGAAGTCGAGCAGCTTCACGCGCCCGTCGGAGGTGACGAGGATGTTCGCCGGCTTGATGTCCCGGTGCACGACCCCCTTCGAGTGCGCGTACGCGATGCCCTCGCAGATCTTCTGCAGGATGCGCACGCGGTCGGCCAGCGGGATCGGCAGCCGCCGCTCGATCAGCGAGCGCAGGTCGTCCCCCTCGAGCAGCTCCATGGCCATGTAGAGCTGTCCCTCGGCGTCGCCGACGTCGTAGACGGTGACGATGTTGGGATGGCTGAGCCGGCCGACCGCCTCCGCCTCGCGCTGGAAGCGCTGGAGGAGCTCCTCCTCGCCGCTCAGCTCCGCCGACAGCATCTTCAGCGCGACGACGCGGCCGAGGGACCGGTCCCGCGCGCGGTAGACGACGCCCATGGCGCCTTCGCCGAGCTTGTCCAGGATCTCGTAGCGGCCGAAGCTAGGCATGGGCACCGACACGCTCGAGGCGCCGCACCTAGCCCGTGTAGCGGATCAACACGACGGAGACGTTGTCCTTCCCCCCCGCCTCGTTCGCGGCCTTGATCAGCTTCCGCGCTCCCTCTTCGAGCGTGGCGGGCACCGGGGTCAGCGCCTGGCGGATCTGCTCGTCGTGGAGCATCGAGTGCAGCCCGTCGGAGCACAGCAGCGCGATGTCGCCCGGCGCCAGCCCGTGCTCCACGATCTCGATGTCGAGGGTGTCCTTGGCCCCCACCGCCTTCGTGATCACGTTGCGCAGCGGGTGGCGCTCGATCTCCTCGGAGGTGAGGATCCCCTCCGCCCAGGCCGCCGACACCCACGAGTCGTCGTGGGTGAGCTGGGTCAGCTTGCCGTCGCGCAGCAGATAGCAGCGGCTGTCGCCGGCGGAGCCGACGGTCAGCACGCTGTCCGACACCAGCGCGGCCACCACCGTGGTGCCCATGCCGGTGTAGTCCTCGCGGTTGTCCGCGGCCTTGAACACGCGCTTGTTGGCCAGGCGCACCGCGGTCTTGAGCCGGTTGGCTTCGAAGGACAGCTCCTTCTCCAGGCCGTAGGGCCAGGTGATGTCCTTCTCCTCGCCCGCGCTCTTGCGGATGAAGGCGGCCAGCGTCTCGATCGCCATCTTCGAGGCGACCTCGCCCGCGTTGTGGCCGCCCATGCCGTCGCAGACCGCGAAGAAGTTCGTCTCCGTGTCCACGACGAAGTTGTCCTCGTTGAGCTTGCGGCGGCGCCCGACGTCGGTCTGCCCGTACGCCTCGATCATGTTCGTTGCAGGATAAAGACGCGCCGCAGCGCCGTCAATGGTTGCGGGCGGCGCTGGCGGCGCCGGCCGCGATCGCGGCCACCATCTCGCGCACCGCGCGCTCCATCCCCACCAGCGCGGCGCGCGCCACGATGTTGTGGCCGATGTTGAGCTCCACGATCTCGCCCACCGCGGCCACCGCTCCCACGTTGGCGTAGGTGAGGCCGTGGCCGGCGTGGACGGCCAGGCCGAGCTTGCGGGCGAGGCGCGCCGCGTCCACCACCTTGCGCAGCGCGGCCTCGCGCGCCCGCTCGTCGCGCGCGTCGGCGTAGGCGGCGGTGTTGACCTCGATCGCGCGCGCGTCGAGCTTGTGCGCCTCCTTCACCTGCTCGAGGTCGGGGTCCACGAACAGGCTCACCTCCACCCCGCCCTCGGTCAGGGTCTTGACCACCGGCCGGAGCTGCACGCTGTTGAGGACCGCGTCGAGGCCGCCCTCGGTAGTCAGCTCGTCGAGCCGCTCCGGCACCAGCGTCGCCTGGTCCGGCTTCACGGTCAGGGCCA
>DATBIZ010000256.1:0-4257 GCA_036556645.1 Vicinamibacteria bacterium
GCAGCTGGAGACGGCGCGGCAGGCCTTCGAGGACCTCGAGCGCGAAGCCCGCCTGGCCGGCGTGCCGCCCGCCTGGCTCGAGGAACGCTGAGGACGCCTTCCTCCCGCGTCGCTCGCGGGCGCCGCGCCCGCCTTGGCTGACATCCTCGTCGTCGAAGACAAGGAATCGCTCCGCACGATGCTGCGGCGGACGCTCGAGCCGCGCGGCTACAGCGTGGAGGAGGCGGCGGACGCCTACGAGGCGCGGCGGCGGCTGCAGGCCTCGCGCTTCCTGGTCGTGCTGACGGACCTGCGGCTGCCGGCCGGCAGCGGCTTCGACGTGCTGCAGGCCGCGCGCGAGGCCGACGGGCAGACCCCGGTCATCGTGATGACCGCGTTCGGCACGGTCGAGGAGGCGGTGCGCGCGATGAAGGAGGGCGCGGCCGACTTCCTCACCAAGCCCGTGGACACCGACCACCTGCTGCTGCTGCTCGAGCGCGCGATGGACCGCCGGCGGCTGCTGACCAACTACGTCCTCCTGCAGGAGGACTACCAGCGCCGCTTCGCGCTGCCGAAGCTGGTGGGCGAGGACCCCGCGTTCAAGGAGACCCTGCTGGCCATCCAGCGCGCGGCCGCCTCCGACGCGACGGTGCTGCTGCTCGGCGAGAGCGGCACCGGCAAGGAGCTGCTGAGCCGGGCCCTGCACCAGCTCTCCGCGCGCGCGAAGGGGCCGTTCGTGGCCATCAACTGCGCGGCGATCCCGGAGGCGCTGCTCGAGAACGAGCTGTTCGGCCACGAGAAGGGAGCGTTCACCGGGGCCACCGCGCGCAAGGTGGGCAAGGCGGAGATGGCCCACCGCGGGACGCTGTTCCTCGACGAGATCGGCGACCTGCCGCTGCCGCTGCAGGCCAAGATCCTGCGGCTGGTGCAGGAGCGGCAGTTCGAGCGGGTGGGCGGGGTGCAGACGCTCTCGGTGGACGTGCGCGTGGTGGCCGCCACCAACCGCGACCTGCGCCAGGCGGTCGCGGCGCGCGAGTTCCGCGAGGACCTGTTCTTCCGCCTGTCGGTCTTCCCGGTGGACATCCCGCCGCTGCGGCGGCGGCGCGGCGACATCCTGCCCCTGGCCGAGTCCTTCCTGGAGCGCTACGGGCGCGAGCTCGGCCGGCGCGGCATGCGCCTGTCGGAGGAGGCGCGCCGCGCGCTGCTCGAGCACCACTGGCCCGGCAACGTGCGCGAGCTGCAGAACTGCCTGGAGCGCGCCGCCATCCTGTGCGACGGCACCGAGATCAAGCCGCAGCACCTGCGGCTCGTGGCCGACGAGCGCGGCCCCTCGCTGGCGGACGTGCTCGACCTGCGCGCGCCGCTCTCCGACGTCAGCGCGCGGGCGGCCGCGCTGGCCGAGGAGGAGGCGATCCGCCTCGCGCTCGCGGAGACACATGGCGACCGCGCCGCGGCCGCGGAGCGCCTCGGGGTGAGCCTGTCCACGCTGGGCCGGAGGATCAAGACGATGGGGCTGGAGAACTAGGGCCCTCGGGCAGCGCGAACCCCGCGGCGAGGTAGAACGGCAGCGACGACACCAGCAGCAGGGTGATCCCCGCGGACATCGACAGGCCGACCGCGGCCAGCGGTGCCAGGACCGAGAAGATCCCGTTGATGCCCCAGGCCCACGGCGCGAAGGCGGGGGCGGCGCGCTTGAGCCGGGTCAGCCCGGTGGGCATGAAGACGCCGAGCAGGAGCCCGACCGGCGCCGCCAGGGCGAAGACGAGCGCCACGCGCGCCGCGAACGGCAGGCCGATCAAGCGGGGGAGCGCCGGGAAGGCGAGGAGCTGCTCCAGGGCGAGCACGGCCACGAGCGCGTAGCTCGCGTGGCGGAGCCGTCCCAGCCGTCCCACGATCGCGGCCGAGAAGAGCGAGCCGAGCCCCGTGAACAGCAGCAGCGCGGCGAGCACCACCGACAGCGCGTAGTTGGGGTGGCCGAGGAAGAGGCCGAACCGCTGGAGCAGGGCGACCTCCACGGCCATGAAACCCACCGCGATCGCCGCGAAGAAGAAGGCGTGGCGCGCGGCGTGCGGGGCCTTCAACCCCTCGCGCGCGAACAGGCGGAGCGGCAGCAGGACGCACGCGAGCGCGGCCAGCCCGACCACCGCGCCCAGGACGATCAGGCTCCACTCCATGAAGGGTACGGCGCCGCCGCGGATCGCATCGGGCCGCCAGAGGAAGGACCAGTACGTGAAGCGGAAGAAGAACGGCCGGTCGTCGCCGACCGGCGCGATGTCGAACGGATACTGGCGCACGAAGGCGGCCTCGCGGCGGGGATCGTCCTGGTCGAGGAACGCCTGGTACACCGACGGCCTCGGCAAGCCCCCGGGCGCCGACGCGATCTGCATCAGGTCGCCGGCGCCGGCCCACCGCGCCAGCCGCGCCCGCTCCTCCGGGGTGAACGGCGTCCGCTTGACCAGCAGCGCCGAGAACAGGCCGTTGCTCGCGCCGACCATGGCCACGTGCTCGGCCGGCCGGTCCACGCCGCGCCGCCGCAGGGCCGCCACCGCGGTGGTCAGCGCGCGCAGCATCTCGCGGGGCGGCACGTGCTCGAGGCGCATCACGTTGAGGATCCCGCCCTCGGTGAGCCGGCCGAGGTACAGGTCGAAGGCCTCTTCCGTGTAGAGGTAGTTCTCGGAGAAGACGTGCGCGGCGGCCGCGGTTCCGCTGTAGGAGTCCACGCCCGAGAGCTGGATCACGTCGTAGCGGTCGGGCCGGGTGGCCAGGTAATGGCGGCCCTCCCCGGGGACGATCCGCACCCGCGGGTCGTCCATCCAGGGGCGGAAGTAGTCGCGATAGGCCCCGGTCAGCATGCGGACGGTCGCCGCATTGATCTCGACGCCGGTCACCGACGAGGCGTCGAAGGCGAGCGCGGTCAGGACGTCGAAGCCCCCGCCCACCCCGATGACCAGCACGCGCGGGCGCGCCGTGGCGCCCGCCTGGTAGGCGGCCGCGTAGATCGTCTCCTCGATCCCTCGCAGCGACTGCGGCCGGCCGTCGTATTCGACCGCGTAGGTATACGCGTAGTTGTTCTGCGTGATGAGCCGCCGGAAGCGGCGGTGGAACTCCGTGTTGCGTCCGATCAGGCAGGGGAAGAGGCCACCGTCGGGGTTCGGCGGGGCCATGCGGGAGACCTCGATCCGCGCGACGGGGTCCCAGGCGACGTGCTCGAGCGCCTGCTGCCGCACGGCCACGTCGAGCAGCGAGCCGTCCGGATAGCGCATCGCGAACGCGCGATCGCGCGCCAGCGCCGCTCCGCCCAGCGCGAGCACCGCCGCCGCCGCCAGCGCGCGCGCGCCGGCGCGGCGGGGAGGAGCGAGCGCCGCCACTCCGGCCGCCAGCGCCAGGCTGGAGGCGAGCAGGCTCGTCTCCACGCCCAGGCGGGCGATGGCCGGGATCACCGCGAACGCGCCGAGCGCCGAGCCGAGCAGGTCGAAGAAATACACGCGCCGGGCGGCCAGGTCCGGCAGCGACAGGAGCGCGCCGAGGACCAGGCCGCAGAAGGCGAACGGCACCGCGAACAGCAGCGAGAGCGGGATCCAGCGCAGCAGCTCGACCGGCACCGCGCCGGCCACGGTGGGGAACTGTGGGCCGACGTCCGCGTGGTAGAAGGCGACGGTGGCGCCGACCGCGGTCAGCGCCGCCAGCCCCGCGCAGGCGGAGACCATGTCCTCGAAGCGCTCCTCGAACGCGCGCAGGCCGCGCGTCAGCACCACGCCCGAGAACGCGAAGCCGAGCATGGTCAGGGAGATGACCAGGAAGGCCAGGTTGTTGAGCAGCTTCGCGGAGACGATGCGGTGGACGAGGACCTGGAGGAAGAGCGTGTAGGCCGCGACCAGCAACGCGATCGCGCCGGCGCGGGCGGACCGGGTCAGGATCCGTGGCTCCGGCGGAAGCCCGCCGCCCTAGTCACGCGCGTATTGTAGTCGGTTTCGGCTTCGGTCTCGGTCTCGGTTTCGGTTTCGGTTGCCGGTACCGGTTCGGGTACGGACCCGGCTTCGAAGCCGAAACCGTACCCGTATCGGTGCCGGTACCCGAAACCGAAGCCGAAACCGTACCCGTATCGGTGCCGGCCCCGGAAACCGAAACCGAGACGCGCGCGCTACGCCTCGGCCTTGTTCCTCTTCGGCCGCTGGTTGGCGGCCAGCACGCGCTTGCGCAGGCGGATCGCCTGGGGCGTCACCTCGACCAGCTCGTCGTCGTTGATGAACTCGAGCGCCTGCTCGAGGTTGAGCACGC
>DATBIZ010000257.1:0-14231 GCA_036556645.1 Vicinamibacteria bacterium
GACCGCATCAACACCTCGATCGCCGCGATGGACTCCCGCGTGGCTGCCCCCAGGTTCAGCGCCACCGACCGGGTGAGCGCGCTGGAGGCCGGCGCGAGCGGATAGCGCTCGGCGGCGTCGTCCACCGCGTCGTCGAAGAGCCCCATCGCGAGCAGCAGCTCCGCCCGCCCCGCCCCCTCGCCCAGCGGCAGCTGCGGGAACGGCTCCGGCTGCAGCGCGAGCACCTCGCCGTACCCGGCGGTCTGGCGATACACGTCCGCGAGCCGCGCCAGCGCCTGTGCCTGCTCGGCCGGCGGCGTGAGCAGCACGACGTCGGTCTGCGCGCGCCGGGCCCCGGCCAGATCGCCCTTCTGCCGCAGCACCTCCACGCGCCTGGCGATCGCCTGCCGCTCCGGCAGCACCCGCGCCGCCAGCGCCGGCTGCGCGAGCCGGTGCCGCGCGAAATAGGCGAAATGCGTCGGCACCTGCGCACGCAGCACGCGCAGATAGGCCAGGACCGCCTGGTGGGGATTCGCCCGCTCCCACGACCGCGCGCGCCAGTAGTCCGCCTCGGCGGCGTCCATATCGCCGAGCTTCATCGCCCGCAGCCCGTCCAGCTCGCGCCGCCCCGCCTCCGCGCGCCCGGCCTCGATCATCGCCGCCGCGTAGGCGAACGCGGCGTCGCGCACCGCCTGCGTCCGCGCGAAGTGCCGCTGGATGGCCCGCAGGTCCTGCTCGGCCTCACGCCAGCGCTGGTTGCCCAGCCGGAGGCGAAGGCGCTGCGTGTACACGACCGCGGATCGGTGCGGCTCGGACGGCGCCGCCGCCGCCCGCCGGCCGCGGCGCCGCGGCGGCGCCGGCGGCCGTGCCAGGCCGATGGCCCGCGTGAGGTGCGCCTCGCCGGTCGCGTCGTCGCCGCGGAGCTGGGCCGAGCGCGCCGCGTGATAGAGGAAGTTCACGCGCGCGTCCACGTCGTCCGCGGCGTCCACGCCGGCGAGGTAGGTCTTCTCGGCCGCGACGTAGTCTTCCTGCCCGAAGTGCGCGCGCCCGATCGAGAAGAGCAGGTCTTCGCGCTGTGACGGCAGCGCGGCCATCGCGCGCTCGAGCAGCGGGATGGCGCGGTCGAAGTGGCGGTGGCTGCGCGCGCTCTCGCCGAGCAGCACCCATTCCGCGGGACCCATGGCGTCGAGGAAGCGCGGGTCGTCGAGCACGCGGAACACGCGGTCGGCGGCGTCGTCGGTGCCGTGGTCGCGCAGCAGCCGCAGCCCGCGCTCCCGCGCGCCGTCGTGGTCGCCCTCTTCCGCGAGGCGCTCGACCAGGCGCGCCTCGACCAGCCGCCGCGTGGAGGGCTCCACGGTCGGCGCGAGCCGCACCAGGAACACGCCCAGCCGGGCCGCGTCGCCGTGGTCGCCGAGATAGGCCGACTCGTCCGCGATGGCGGCCGAGCGGTACGTCGCGCGAGGGTGGTCGAAGATGAGCTGCTGCCGGAGACGCGACGCCTCCTCGAGCTCGTCCTCCTCGTGGGCGATCTCGGCCAGGTAGTGCAGCGCGAGGTCGCGCAGCGGCTGGCCCGGCGGCGCGTGGGGCTGCAGCAGCTCGCGCGCGGCCTTCAGGTCGTCCCGCTCGATCTTCGCGCGCGCGTGCAGGTAGCCGAGCGCGTGCGCGTCGTACACGTCGCGCCGCTGCTCGCGCAGCCGCGTCAGCTCGTCGTCGAGCGCCTCGTAGTGACCGCCGGCGAGCAGCTCGCGGAAGCGGGGCGTCCACTCCTCGGCCGGCCGTTCCACGAGGTCGGGCCCGGCCGCCGCCGCGACGCCGACCATGGGCGAGGCCGCGGGCAGCGGGCCGCGGCGGCGCTGCGGGTCCTGCCCCGCCGCCACGGCCAGCGCGACGAGGAGCGCGAGCAGGCCGGCGATCCCGGCGAGCCCCAGCCGCTGGGACCGGTTCCAGCTCCGCACGCGGCCGAGGAGGTCCACCAGACGATTGTAGCGACCCCGGCCCGCGAGAACCGCCTACTCGAGCGGGTCCTCTCCGTAGCTCTCCATGGGCGGGCAGGAGCAGACCAGGTTGCGGTCGCCGTAGACGTTGTCCACGCGCGCGACCGCGGGCCAGAACTTGTGGGCGCGCAGCCAGGGCGCGGGATAGGCGGCCTGCTCGCGGCCGTACGGCCGCTCCCACGCATCGGAGATCACGGCCTGCGCGGTGTGCGGCGCGCGCTTGAGCACGTTGTCCTGCCGGTCGGCCCGGCCCTCCTCGATCGCGCGGATCTCGCCGCGGATCCGGATCATCGCGTCGCAGAAGCGGTCCAGCTCGTCCTTGGGCTCGCTCTCGGTCGGCTCGATCATCAGCGTGCCCGCCACCGGGAACGACATGGTGGGGGCATGGAAGCCGTAGTCCATCAAGCGCTTCGCGATGTCCTCGACCTCCACGCCGGCCGAGCGCGCGAACGGCCGGGCGTCCGCGATGAACTCGTGCGCCACCAGCCCGGACGCGCCGGTGTAGAGCACCGGGAAGTCCTTCGCCAGCCGTCGCGCCATGTAGTTGGCGTTGAGGATCGCGACCTGGCTCGCCTTCTTCAGCCCGTCCGGGCCCATCAGCGCGATGTAGACCCAGGAGATCGGCAGGATGCTCGCGCTCCCCCACGGCGCCGCCGAGACCGCGCCCGCGGCGCCCTGGGCGGCGAGCGGGTGCGCGGGCAGGAACGGCGCGAGGTGCGCCGCCACCGCGATCGGCCCCATGCCCGGCCCGCCCCCGCCGTGCGGGATGCAGAACGTCTTGTGCAGGTTGAGGTGGCACACGTCCGCGCCGATGTCGCCGGGCCGGCAGAGCCCGACCTGCGCGTTCATGTTCGCGCCGTCCATGTACACCTGCCCGCCCTGCGCGTGCACGACCTCGCAGATGCGGCGCACGGCGGTCTCGAACACCCCGTGCGTGGAGGGATAGGTGATCATCAGCGCGCCCAGCTCGTCGCGGTGCTGCGCGGCCTTGGCCTCGAGGTCGCCCAGCTCCACGTTCCCCTGCTCGTCGCAAGCCACCGGCACCACCCGGTAGCCGGCCACCACCGCGCTCGCCGGGTTGGTGCCGTGCGCGGAGACGGGGATCAGGCAGACGTTGCGCCGCGCGTCGCCGCGGCTCTCGTGATAGCCCCGGATGGCGAGCAGGCCCGCGTACTCGCCCTGCGAGCCCGCGTTGGGCTGGAGGGAGACCGCGCTGAATCCCGTGATCTCGGCCAGCCACGCCGCGAGATGCGAGAACAGCTCCTGGTAGCCCTGCGCCTGCTCGGCCGGCGCGAACGGGTGCAGCGCGCCGAACTCGGGCCAGGTCACCGGGATCATCTCCGTCGTGGCGTTGAGCTTCATCGTGCACGAGCCGAGCGGGATCATGGAGGTCGTGAGCGAGAGGTCGCGCGTCTCCAGCCGGCGCAGGTAGCGCAGCATCTCGTGCTCGGAATGGTGCCGGTTGAAGACCGGGTGCGTGAGGAACGCGCTGGTCCGCCGCAGCGGCGCCGGGATCGCCTCGGCGGAGCCGGCGTCGTCCTCGACGTCGCCCGGCCCCGGCGTGCCCGCGAAGCACGCCAGCACGTCGCGCACGTCGGCGAGGGTGGTGGTCTCGTCGAGCGCCACCCCCACCGACCCGTCCGCGTACGGCCGCAGGTTGATCCGCCGTGCGCGCGCGGCCTCGTGCACACGCTCCGCCCGGCCCTCCGGCAGCGCGACGCGCAAGGTGTCGAAGAACGGCTCCTGGCCGGCGTGGAGGCCGAGCCGGCGGAGGCCGGCCAGAAGCGCGCGCGTCAACGCGTGGACGCGCCCGGCGATCCGCCGCAGCCCCTCCGGCCCGTGATAGACCGCGTACATGCCCGCCATCACCGCCAGCAGCACCTGAGCGGTGCAGATGTTGCTCGTGGCCTTGTCGCGCCGGATGTGCTGCTCGCGGGTCTGCAGGGCGAGCCGGTAGGCGACGTGCCCGGCGGCGTCGCGCGACACGCCCACCAGCCGCCCCGGCATCTGCCGCTTGTGCTCGTCGCGCGTGGCCAGGAAGGCGGCGTGGGGCCCGCCGTAGCCGAGGGGCACGCCGAAGCGCTGGCTGGACCCCAGGGCGATATCGGCCCCGAACTCGCCCGGCGCCCGCAGCAGCGTCAGCGCGAGCAGGTCGGTCGCCACCACCACCAGCGCGCCCGCCGCGTGCGCGCGCTCGGCCAGGGGCGCGTAGTCGCGTACGCGGCCGTCGGTGGCCGGGTACTGCACGAGCACGCCGCAGAGGTCGCGGGCGGCGAGGTCGGCGTCCAGGGCCGGGCCCGTCCGCACCTCGATCCCCAGCGGCCGCGCGCGCGTGCGGACCACGGCGAGCGTCTGCGGGTGCACGTCGTCGGCGACGAAGAACGCCCGCCGCGCCCCGCGCGCGATGGCCGCGCACATGCCCATCGCCTCGGCGGCGGCGGTGGCCTCGTCGAGCAGCGACGCGTTGGCGAGCGGCAGCGCGGTCAGGTCCGCGACCATGGTCTGGAAGTTCAGCAGCGCCTCGAGCCGGCCCTGCGAGATCTCCGGCTGGTAGGGCGTGTACTGCGTGTACCAGCCCGGGTTCTCGAGCACGTTGCGCTGGATGACCGGCGGCGTGACGCAGCCGTGGTAGCCCAGGCCCAGGTACGAGCGGAAGACCTGGTTGCGCTGGGCGACCGCGCGCAGCTCGCGGAGCAGCTCGTGCTCGCCGCGCGCCTCCGGCAGCGCCAGCGGCCGGCGCAGGCGGATGTCGGCCGGCACCACCGCGTCGCTGAGCGCGTCCAGCGACTCGAAGCCCAGCTCGGCGAGCATGCCGCGGACCTCGTCGTCGCTCGGCCCGACGTGGCGCGGCGGGAACGGGTCGGCCGGCGCGCGCCGCGCCGCGGGGCCGGCCGACGGGCGCGCCTCGGCCTCGGACGCCTTCATATCGCTACAGTCTACTTGGCGCCCTCGACCAGCGCCTGATACGCCCGGGCGTCGAGGAGCCCGCCCACGCTGCCGGGGTCCGACGGCCGCACCACGATCATCCAGCCGTTGCCGTGCGGGTCGGTGTTGATCGCCTCCGGGTTGCCCACCAGCGCGGAGTTGACCTCGAGCACCTCACCGGACACGGGGGCGAACAGCTCGGACACCGCCTTCACGGACTCGACCGTTCCGAAGGTCTCGCCGGCCTTCAGGACGCGGCCCACCTCCGGCAGCTCGAGGTAGACCACGTCGCCGAGCTGGTTCTGCGCGTAGTCGGTGATGCCCACGCGCGCCCGGTCGCCGTCCACCTTCACCCACTCGTGCTCCTTCGTGTAGCGGCGGTCGTCGGAGTACATGGCGTCTCCTCTACTGCGCCCGTTTGTAGAACGGCGTCGGCACCACGCGCGCGGGCACGGGGCGCCCGCGGACGTCGATCTCGAACTCGGTGCCCACCGCGGCGTGCGCCGCGGGCAGGTAGCACAGCCCGATGTTCTTCTGCACGAACGGCGCGTACGTGCCCGAGGTCACCGCGCCCGCCGGCTGGTGGTGCACCAGCACGGGGTGCCCGTGCCGGGCGATGCCGCGGCCGAGCACCTCGAAGCCGACCAGCTTGCGCGGCGGGCCGCCCTTCTTCTGCGCCTCCAGCACGCCGCGGCCCGGGAAGTCGCCCTTGCCCGGATCGAGCGACACGATCCAGCCCAGACCAGCCTCGATCAGCGTGGTCGTCTCGTCCATGTCCATCCCGTAGAGGCACATCCTCGCCTCCAGGCGCAGCGTGTCGCGCGCGCCGAGGCCGGCCGGCAGCAGCCCCCGCGGCCCGCCCGTCTCGACCAGCTTCTTCCAGAGCGCGGGCGCCGCGTCGGGCGCCACGAACAGCTCGAAGCCGTCCTCGCCGGTGTAGCCCGTGCGCGACACGATCGCGGGATGCCCGTCCACGGTGCCGTCCGCGAAGTGGTAGCGGCGCAGCGCGGAGAGGTCGGCCGTGGTCAGCGGCTGCAGGATCTCCGGCGCGCGCGGGCCCTGCAGCGCGATCAGCGCGAACTCGTCGCTGCGGTTCTTCACCTCGACCTCGCGCCCGTCCTGGTCGAGCAGGTGCCGGTAGTCCTTGTCGATGTTGCCCGCGTTCGCGACGATCAGGTATCGCTCGGCGCCGCGGCGCAGCACGACCACGTCGTCCACGGGGGCGCCGTTGGGCAGCGGCAGCGCGGAGTACTGCGCCTGTCCCTCGGCCAGCTTCGCCACGTCGTTGCTGGTCACGCGCTGCAGGAACGCCAGCGCGCCCGGCCCTGCGACCTCGATCTCGCCCATGTGCGACACGTCGAAGAGGCCGGCGGCCTTGCGCACGGCCAGGTGCTCGCCGATCAGGCCGGAGTACTCCACCGGCATCTCCCACCCCGCGAAGGGCACCATCTTGGCGCCCATCTCGCGATGGAGGGCAGCGAGCGGAGTACGGCGCAGGGTCCCCGGGGCGGCTTCCACGCGGGTGATACCTCCTGGACGTCGGAGCGCGGACGAGAGCGGTCATTATAATTGCGGCGGGGCGCCGCGGGCAGCGTGGCGGCGGCGGAGCGGAGGGGGGTTGAGCGGGGACCACGAGGGCCATCTTCTCAGTGGCCACGGCCCGAGCGAGCCCCCCGGATGACGCCAACCGGTGGTGACCGTGACGCCGCCATGACCCGCGCGGGCGCGCCGCGCGTGCTGCTGGTCGCGCTCGCGCTGGTGACGGTGATCGGCTGCGATCGCGCGACCAAGAGCCTGGCCGAGTCGAAGCTCGCGAACGGCGAGCGGCGGTCGTTCCTCGCCGACACCGTGCGGCTGCAGTACGTGGAGAACCGCGGCGCCTTCCTGGGGCTCGGCCGCGACCTGCCCGCGCGGGCGCGGTTCTGGCTGCTCCTGGTGGGCACCGGGCTGTTGCTCCTGGCGGCGGCGGCGACGACGCTGCGCGCGCCGCACCACGGCGCGAAGGACGCCCTGGCCTGGGCGCTGCTGCTCGGGGGCGGGCTGTCCAACCTGGCCGACCGCGCCTTCCGCGACGGCGCGGTGGTGGACTTCCTCAACGTGGGCGTCGGCCCGCTGCGCACCGGCATCTTCAACGTGGCGGACGTGGGCATCACCGCCGGCGCGATCCTGCTGCTGGCTTCGGCCTGGCCTAGGCGCGCGAACGCTGGCGGATGACGCCCAGCATGCGCTCGACCACGCCTTCCACGCCGACGTCGCTGCTGTCGATGGCCACCGCGTCCGGGGCGCGGGTCAGGGGCGAGTCGCGGCGCGTGGAGTCGGCGTGGTCGCGGGCCCGGATCTCGCGCTCGATCGCGTCCACGTCCGAGTCGGTGCCGGCGGCGGCCAGCTCCTCGTGCCGGCGCAATGCGCGGCGCCGCGGGTCGGCGTCCACGTAGAACTTCACGTCCGCGTCGGGGAACACCGCGGTGCCGATGTCGCGGCCGTCCAGCACCACGCCGCCGAGCCGGCCCAGCTCCTGCTGCCGCGCGACCATGTGCCGGCGCACCTGCGGGTGCGCGGACACGCGCGACGCGGCCGCGCTCACGTCGCGGGTGCGGATCGCCGCGGTCACGTCCTGGCCGTCGAGCCGCACGCCGTGGCCGCCCTCCGCCAGCTCGATCGCGGTGCGCCGGGCCAGGTCGGCCAGCGCCGGCTCGTCCTCGAGCGGCACGCGCGCGTTCAGCGCCTTGAGGGCCAGCGCCCGGTACATGGCCCCGGTGTCCAGGAAGGTATAGCCCAGCCGCTCGGCCACGATCCGACCCGCGGTGGACTTTCCCGCGCCGGACGGACCGTCGATCGCGATGACCAGGCCGCGCGGCCGGCTCTCCCGCGTCACGCGGGCTCCGCCAGCACCTCGTCGAGCGCGGCCAGCATCCGCGCGTTCTCGTGCGGCAGGCCGATCGAGATGCGCAGGCAGCTCGGCAGGCCGTAGGCGTCGAGCGGCCGCACGATCACGCCGCGGCGCAGCAGCCCGCGGAAGACGGGCGCACCCGGCCTTCCGAGGTCCACGCAGACGAAGTTGGCCAGGCTCGGCACCACGCGCAGCCCGCGCCCGGCCAGGGCGCGCGCGGTCTCGGCCCGCTGCGCGCGCGTCAGCGCCAGCGTCGCCGCCACGTGCGCCGGGTCGCCGAGCGCGGCCAGGGCCGCCGCCTGGCCGACCAGGTTCGAGTTGAACGGCTCGCGGACCACGTCGATCGCCTCGACCACGGTCCGCGGCGCGACCGCGTAGCCGATGCGCAGCCCGGCCAGGCCGTAAGCCTTGGAGAACGTGCGCAGCGCGACCACCGGGGCGCCGGCGCGGACGTATTCGATCGCGTCCGGGTAGCCCGGCTCCGCGTCCGCGGCGAACTCGTGATACGCCTGGTCGAGCACCACCAGCACGTCGCCGGGCAGCGCGGCGAGCAGGCGGTCGATCTCGGCCCGGCGGTTCCAGGTGCCGGTGGGGTTGTTCGGCGTGGCCACGAACACCACCCGCGTGCGCCCGTCCACCGCGCGCGCGATCGCGTCGAGGTCGTGGGTGAAGTCGCGCAGCGGCACCGCGCGGGCGTGGCCGTTGCGCGCGAGCACCACCTGGCGGAAGCGCGCGAACGCGCCTTCCGACATCAGCGCGTTGTCGTCCGGGCCGAGGAACGCGCGCGCCACGAGGTCGATGAGGTCGGTCGAGCCGTTGCCGATCACCACCTGGCGCGCGTCGACCCCCGCCCGCTCGGCCAGGGCCGCGCGCAGCGCCCGTGCCGGCCCGTCCGGATAGCGGTGCACCGCGGCCAGCGCCTCCGCCGCGGCGGCGAGCGCCCGCGGCGAGGGGCCGAGCGGGTTCTCGTTGGAGGCGAGCTTCACCACCGCGGTCAGGCCCAGCTCGCGCTGCACCTCCTCGATCGGCTTGCCGGGCTCGTAGCGGTCGAGCCCGGCCAGGTGCGCCGGCGGCGGCAGGGCCCGCCCGCCCGGCGCGTCTACGGGCACGTCGCGCCGCCCGTCAACGGCGCGCGCCGGCGCGCGTGGGAGCCCCCGGGGAGGGACGCCGGCGCGCGGCCGCGCCGGCGGGGCCGCCCAGGAGCTGCCGGACCTCGCCCGGGGTGAGGTGGCGGAACGCGCCGACCTCCAGGCCGCGGGCGGTCAGCGGCCCGAGCGCCACGCGCTTGAGCTTGGACACCGGGTGGCCCACCGCCTCGAGGAGCCGACGCACCTCGTGGTGCTTGCCCTCGTGCAGCGCCAGCTCCAGCCAGGCGTTGTTGCCGCCCTCGAGCACGCGCACGCGGTCCACGGCGAGGCGCTCGCCCTCCACGCGCACGCCCCGCTGCAGGCGCGCCAGCGTCTCCGCGGCGGGCACGCCGCGGACCTTCGCGTGGTAGACGCGGGAGACCTCGTAGCGCGGGTGCGACACCTGCTGCGCGAACTCGCCGTCGTTGGTGAGCAGGATCAGGCCCTCGGTGGTGACGTCGAGGCGCCCGACCGGGAACAGGCCGGCCACGGCGGGGACCAGGGCCATCACCGTCTTTCGGCCCTCGGGATCGTGCCGCGTCGTGACCACGCCCTTGGGCTTGTTCAGCAGCAGGTACACGCGCTCCTGCGCCGGCTTCACGCGCACGCCGTCCACGCGGATGTCGTCGCGCGCCGCGTCCGCGCGCGCGCCCATCTCCCGCACCACGTCGCCGTTGACCGTGACGCGGCCCTCCGCCATCACCCGCTCGGCCGCGCGCCGCGAAGCGACGCCCGCGCGCGAGAGGATCTTCTGGATCCGCTCCTCCACGAACGGATTGTAGCGGGAGCGCGAGGGCCATCGGGGCCGAAGTCGGCCAGCGGCCCGAGCGATCCCCCCGAGATGACGACGACGCTAGCCGGTGAGGCTCAGGACTCTGCCGCGGCGCGCGCGGCGCAGGCGGAGGAAATTGACGGGCTCGGGCAGGGGCTCGATGTAGGGGTAGGGGTAACCGACCGACTGGAACTCATTGTTGGCGAGCCACTGGGTGTTGGTGAAGAGCTAGGCCCCGACTGAACGACCACCCGAAGGGTGGACGTGACAGAAGTGGTCCCGGCCCGAGCCGTCAGAACGTACGTGGTACTCCAGGCGGGGCTGACCTGGCGCGACCCTTTGGGCGCGACGTTCCCGATCCCTTCGATCAGGACCGTCTCCGCCCCTTCGACATCCCAGCTCAGCAGCGTCGAGCCCCCCTCCGAGGCGATCTCGGCGGGAGCCGCGGCAAAGCGCTGGATGGCGAGCCCCTCGCGCCCGTTCAGGAAGTCGAGTCCGACGAACCCGACCCCGATCAGCGCGGCGGGGAGCACCCCCGGCCACCGGCGCACGTGGCGCCGATAAGCCACGCTCAAGGCTGTCGTTGCCATAAAGCAAAGACAGTATCGGCACTTAGGGGGCCTATGTCAAGTATTACTTTAGGTCTTCGGAGGAAGGTTCGTCTGGGGACCCACCCGCCATCGAACCACGAGGCGTCGTATCGTCTTCATTCAAAGGAAGTTCTACGGGCCGCGGGGCTTCGATCGCGCGCCTGAGCCCGGCGACGTCCACTTCTTCGCCGAGGACCTCGGCGAACTCCTCGATCTTCGGCAGCTCCGCCAGATCCTTGAGGCCGAAATGCAACAGGAACTGCCTGGTCGTACCGTAGAGCATCGGCCGGCCCACGACCTCCTTGCGCCCGACGATGCGGATCAGCCGCTTCTCGAGCAGCGTCTTGATCACGCCGCCCGACTTCACGCCGCGCAGCTCGATGATCTCCGGCAGCGTGACCGGCTGCTTGTAGGCGATCACGGCCAGCGTCTCCAGGGCCTGGATCGACAGGCGTGTGGGCGCCCTGGGGTCGAGCAGCTCCCGGACCCAGTCGTTGTATTCGGGCCGGGTCGTGATCTGCCAGCCGCCCGCGACGTCCACGAGCTGCAGGCCGCGGCCGTCCCGCGCGTATTCGGCGCGCAGCTCCTCGAGCGCCGCCTGCCAGCGCGGCCGCTCGACGCCGGCCAGCACCTTGGAGACGTCGCGCGCGGTGATCGGCTGCGGCGAGGCGAAGACCAGCGCCTCCAGGATCGCGCGGACCTCCTCGTCCGGCAGCGAGGGCGGCTCGCCCTCGACGTCGCGCTCGATCCCCGCGTCCGGCTCCGCGGTCGTGACCGGGTCCGTCCGCTCGTTCTCGTCCATCGCTCCCCTACCCGGCGGCCGGCGCGGCGGTCTCGGGGCCGACCGGCCTGAACACGCGGATGGCGCCGAAGTTCCCGCGCTGGTACACCTTCACGGTCTTGAGACGGATCAGCTCGAGCAGCGCGAGGAACGTCACGATCATGTCCGCCTTGGTGGCCTGCCCCGCGAACAGCTCGAGGAAGTCGATGGACTGCCCCTCGCGCAGCAGCGCGATCACCTCGTCCATCCGCTGCTCGACGCTCTTGCCATCCGACTGCACCTCGTGCGCGAGCAGCGTCTTGCGGCGGTCGAGCAGCTCCTTGAACGCGCTGATCAGGTCGAACAGCCCGGCCTCGAGCATCTCCTCGCCGGCGTCGTCGAGGAGCCTGGGCAGCGCGGTCTCCGGACGCGTCCAGGTGGCCGCGCGGATCTGGCCCTTCTGGTAGAGCACGCCGGCCGCCGCCTTGTAGCGCTCGAACTCGAGCAGCCGCTGCACCAGCGCCTCGCGCGGGTCCTCGGCCTCCTCGCCCTCCACCTCGGTCGGCTCCACCGGCACCAGCATCTTCGACTTGATGTGGATCAAGGTGGCCGCCATCACCATGAACTCGCCCGCGACGTCGAGGTTCAGCTCCCGCATCACGTCCAGGTATTCCATGTACTGGCGCGTGATCGGCGCGATCGGGATGTCGTGGATGTCGATGCGGTCGCGGCGGATCAGGTAGAGGAGCAGGTCGAGCGGTCCTTCGAAGACCGGGAGATGGATGCGCGGCGCGTCGGCCGGCAGCGTGGACTCCACCCCCTCGGGCGCGGAGACCGGCACGGTGGCGGCGGCGGCCGGCCCGCCCATCCGCGGCCCGTCGTCGCGCTCGTCGGTCACACCTGCTCCGGCGCCGGGATCGGGTAGCGGATCTTCATCGCCGCGCGCACCTCGTCCATGGTCGCGCGCGCGACCGCGCGGGCGCGGCGCGACCCCTCCACCAGGATGTCCCAGACCGTGTCGGGACGCGCCGCGTACTCCGGCCGCCGGGCGTGGATCCCCTCCAGCCGGTGCAGCAGGTGGTCGATCAGCGCTCCCTTGCAGTCGAGGCAGCCGATCCCCGCCGTGCGGCAGCCCTCCGCCGCCCAGGCCTGCGTGTCCGGCGGCGAGAAGGCCTTGTGCAGGTCGTAGACCGGGCAGATCTCGGGCGTGCCGGGGTCGGTGCGGCGCACGCGCGCGGGATCGGTGACCATCGGCTTCAGCTTCGCGCGCACGGACTCCGGCGGGTCCTTCAGGTACACGGCGTTGCGGTACGACTTCGACATCTTCCGGCCGTCGGTGCCCGGCACGCGCGGGGTGGCCGTGAGCACGGTCTGCGGCTCGGGGAACACCGGCGTGTACAGGTGGTTGAAGCGGCGCGCCACCTCGCGGGCCAGCTCGATGTGGGGGGCCTGGTCCTCGCCCACCGGCACCGCGTCGGCCTTGTAGATGAGGATGTCCGCGCTCTGCAGCAGCGGGTAGCCGAGGAAGCCGTACGTCGAGAGGTCCTTCTCGCCGAGCTGCTGCTGCTGCTCCTTGTAGCTCGGCACCCGCTCGAGCCAGGGGAGCGGAGTGACCATCGAGAGCAGCAGGTGCAGCTCGGCGTGCTCGGGCACCTGGCTCTGGATGAACAGCGTGGAGCGCGCCGGGTCGAGGCCGGCGGCCAGCCAGTCGGTGGCGACCTCCAGGATGTTCTCGCGCACGTTGCCCGGGTCCGCGTAGTCGGTGGTGAGCGCGTGCCAGTCCACCACGCAGAAGTAGCAGTCGTGGGAGTCCTGCAGCTTCACCCAGTTGTCGAGGGCGCCGGTCAGGTGGCCGAGGTGCAGCGGCCCCGTGGGCCGCATGCCGGAGAGGATGCGCGGACGGCTCACGCCAGCGCCAGCCGGTACAGGATCAGCAGCACCCACTGCGTGATCGGGCTGAGGATCCACCCGATCACCCCGCTCACGAGCAGGACCAGGAGGATCAGGTACCCGTACGGCCCCATGATCCGATCGTACTGGTCCCCGAGCCGGGGCGACAGCCCGAACGACGCCACCTTCGACCCGTCGAGCGGGGGGATCGGCACCAGGTTGAACAGGGCCAGCACCACGTTCATCTGGATGCCCGCCGCGGCGATGCGGAACAGCGGCTGGTACGGATCCGGCGCCTCCGCCGTGCGCACCAGGACCCAGAACACGGCCGTGAACACCAGCGCCAGGAGCAGGTTGGACACCGGCCCCGCCGCCGCGACGACGATGTGACCCTGCCGCAGCGACACGTGCTTGCTGAAGTTCGCCGGGTTGTACGGGGTCGGCTTCGCCCAGCCCAGGAACGGCAGGCCGGTGAACATCTGCATCAGCGGAAAGAGCACGGTCCCCAGCGGGTCGATGTGGGCGAGCGGGTTGAGCGTGATGCGCCCCTCGCGCTCGGCGGTGTCGTCGCCCATCTTCAGCGCGGCCAGCGCGTGCGCGGACTCGTGAACGGAGAGGCTGAACAGGAGCACGACATACGTGGTCAGGGTCTGGGCAATCGACTCCGGCGTGAACGCGATGGGTGCTCCTCCGGTGAGCCGAGGATGGTAGCACGCGGCCCGCCGGCCCCGTTCAGCGCATCAGGAGCTGCGGTCCGCGCGCGCTCGCGCGGTCCGGCTTCACGCGCACCCACCCGTGGCTCATCAACGTGGAGAGCGCGGCCTGGCAGCGCGTGGCGACGTCGAGCCCGGGCGGGCCCACGTCCAGGTCCACGCCGTAGAAGAGCCCGGCCCGGCTGCGCAGCAGCGCCAGGTACCCGTCGAGGTCACCGGGCGCGGAGCTTTCCGTCCGCCGCAGCGCCTCGAAGAACCCGACCGGGGACGCCGCCTCCACCTCTCGACCGTCCACGAAGACGAAACGGCGCATGCGCGGCATCGGCGAACCTCGCCCGCTCCCCAGCAACGTCCGTGCACGCCGGCGGCGGCCGCGGAAATGCGGCTCTTCGGCGGCCAGAGCCCCCCTTTCGGCAAGCACGCCCGGGACGCCACCGGCACGTCTTCCCGCACGCGGCGCCGGTTGACACCCGGCGGACGCGCTTCCTAGAATCTCTTGTTCAGTCCTGCCTTCCCTGCCGGAGTGGTGGAATTGGCAGACACGCACGTTTGAGGGGCGTGTGGAGAAATCCATGCGGGTTCGAGTCCCGC
>DATBIZ010000258.1:0-4717 GCA_036556645.1 Vicinamibacteria bacterium
GCCGCCTCCACCGCCGCGCGGGCGTGCTCGCCCTCGTGGAAGATCACCATCAGGCCGTCGCCCGCCGTCTCGTTCACGTCGCCGCCGTGCTTGACGATCTCGTCGAGGAAGGCGCCGAAGTAGCGCTCCACGAGCCCGGCCAGGTCGTCCGGCTGAAGTCGCGACGACAGCCGCGTGTAGCCGCTGATGTCCGCGAAGAGCACGCTGACGTCGGTCTCGCGCTTGTCCAGCGACGGCGCCTCCGGCGATTCCTCGATGAGCTGGCGGACCCGGCGCGGCACGAACTTGGCCAGGCTGCCGCGAATCAGCAGGCTGCGCTCGAGCTGCTGGGCGTAGTCCAGCACCTGGCGATGCGCCTCCGCGTTGGCCACCGCCACCGCGGCCTGGTCGGCCAGCGCCTCCAGCATCTCCAGGTCCTCGCCGGTATAGGGGGCCTCCGACCGCTTGCCGCCCAGCAGCAGCAGCGCGCGCAGCCGCGCCTGGAAGCGCAGCGGCACCACCACCTCCGCGCCCAGCGCCTGATAGGCGGCCAGGGCGGCCCCGCGGTCGCTGCCGAAGCTCGGATCGGCGGCGAGCTGGTAGCGCGAGAGCGCGCCCGGGGCGACGTCCAGAGCGGCCAGGACGTCGTGGGGGAACCCGTCCACGAGCAGGCGCGCCGAGCGCACGTGCATGGACGCCTCGATGGTGGTCGTGAGGCGACGGGTGATTTCCTCCAGATCGAGCAGGCTCGACATGGACCGGGCCAGCGTGCGCATGGCCTGCGCGTAGTCGTAGCGCTCGCGGAAGAACGTGCGGTCCACCGCCCGCCGCACCCGCTCGCGCAGCGGGTTGAAGAGCAGCACGACCACGAACATGAAGCCGGCCGAGAACCAGGGCGAGCGGGTGAGGTCGGCCTGGGCCAGCAGCGCGTTGGTCCCGGCCAGGAGGAGCGCGTAGGCGCCGGTGATGAGCCCGGCCAGCCCGGTGTAGATCACCGAGCGGCGGATCACCACGGTGGCGTCGAAGAGACGGTACCGCACGGTCGCGTAGCCGATGGCGGCCGGGTAGAGCAGCATCAGGGCCGAGCCCACCTGCGGATCGAACGGGCTCGCGTAGAGCTGCTGGAGCGGCCAGAGCATGAGGCCGAGCCAGGCGCCGAGCCCCATCGCGATGCCCAGCAGCAGCACGGTGGTCTGCTGGTTGACAAGCGGCGAGGCGGCCCGGCGGCGCGTGTCCAGCAGCGCGCCCACCTTGATCGGGAACGAGAGCGTGCTGAGCACCGAGAGGACCGCCGCGGAGGCCGGGTAGACCCAGCCGTCCACCAGGAGGGCCGGCGCGAAAACCCAGATCAGGATGAACGAGAGGGCGCCCGCCACGCCGAGCGCCGCGGCCAGGCGGTAGAGGCGCGGGATCACGCGGTGCCGCTCGAGCCAGCGCTCGCGGGCGGCGTTGGCCGGGTACGTGAGAAAGACGACCCAGCCGTGGATGGAGAGCAGCGGGGCCAGGAGGCCGACCAGGGCCGCCGCGTAGGGGCGCGCGCCGAGCACCGCCTCGGGGACCGCCACGTTGGAGACGGCCCAGAGGCACATGTAGAGGAGAAAGCGGCGGTTGGGCGCCGCGGCGGGATTCTGCACGTAGACCCCCGCGCCCACGATCAGCATGACCGCCGAGACCAGGAAGTAGACCGCGAAGTGGTCGAGCAGGCGGCTCCACGTCAGGGTCCGCGGCGCCAGCTCCACCGAGAGCTGCCGTCCGGCGCGCTCCACCTCGTAGCGGATCGGCCCGGTGGCGGCCCGCACGCGCTCGGCCAGGGTGAGGGGCGAGGCGCCGTCCACCGCGATCAGCCGGTCGCCCGCGCGCAGCCCGGCCGCGCGCGCCGCGGCCTCGACGGGGACCAGGTGGTAGTCGGGCGCGGCGAAGAAGCCGGGATACGGGCGGCCCGCCTCCACGGCCAGGCCGCCCAGCAGCCCCAGGAGCACCGCGAGGCTCGCCGCGACGAGGAGCCTGGATTGGCGATCCCAGCGTGCCATGCGGGTACTCTAGCGGACCGCCGCTTACTTCTTCAGGCTCTTCACCTGCGGGGGCCCAGACATGGCCTCCGCACTCCCCCGGCCGCGGGCGACCGTTCGGCTTATACTCCGAGGCCGTGACCGACCTCCGTGCGGTGTTCCGGCCTCGCGCCATCGCCGTGGTGGGCGCCTCCGACGATCCCGTCAAGATCGGGGGGCGGCCGCTCGCCTTCCTGCTGCGCCACGGCTATGCGGGGCGCGTGTTCCCGGTCAATCCCGCGCGCGCGACCGTGCAGGGCCTGCCCGCCTTCCCCTCGGTCGGCGCGATCCCGGACCCGGTCGACCTGGCCATCGTGGTGGTGCCCGCCGAGCGGGTGCTCGAGTCGCTGGAGGAGGCCGCGGCCAAGGGGGTGCGCGCGGCGATCGTCTTCAGCAGCGGCTTCGCCGAGGTCGGAGAGGCCGGGCGGTCGGCCCAGGCGCGCCTGCGCGAGCTGGCCGAGCGGACCGGGCTGCGCATCATCGGACCCAACTGCCAGGGCTTCGCCCACCTGCCCTCCCGGCTCGTGGCCACCTTCGCCTCGCCGTTCCTCGAGCCCGGCCTCGCCACCGGCCCCATCGCGATGGTGAGCCAGAGCGGGGCCATGGCCGGGATGCTCTACGAGATGGCCCGCGCGGCCGGGCTCGGCCTCAACTACTGGGTCAGCACCGGCAACGAGGCCGACGTGCAGGCGGCCGAGATCCTGGCCGAGGTGGTCGAGGACGAGGAGACGCGCGTGGCCTGCTGCTACCTCGAGGACATCAAGGACGCCGAGCGCTTCCGCCGGGCGCTGGCGCGCGCCCATCGCCGGGGCGTCCCGGTCTTCGTGCTGAAGTCGGGCCGCAGCGCGGTGGGCCGCCGCGCGGCCTCCTCGCACACCGGCGCGCTCGCGGTCGAGGACGCGGTCTACGACGCGGTCTTCGCCGACTGGGGCGCGATCCGCTGCGCGGATCCGGCCGAGCTGCTGGCGCTGCCCCAGGCCTTCCTGCAGTACCGGGACGCCGGGCGCCGCGTCGCCATCCTCTCCAACTCGGGCGGCCTCGGCGTGCTCTCGGTCGATCTGTGCGTGGATCTGGGGCTCGTGCCGGCCGAGTTCACGCCGGAGACGACCGCGGTGTTGCGCGCCGCCCTGCCGGACTTCGCGGCCGCGGCCAACCCGGTGGACCTCACCGCCCAGATGCTGACCGACCCGGGCATGCTCGCCCGTGTGCTGCCCGCGCTCGAGGGCGATCCCGGCGTGGACGCCATCGTCTTCCAGATCGCGCTGCTCGGCGCCGCGACCGACCTCGGCCGCCTCGTCGCGGACGTGGCCGCGGTGGCCCGGTCCACCGGCAAGGTCGTCGCGGTGAGCTGCCCGCAGCGCCCGGTGGTGGAGACGTTCCGCGCCGGCGGCGTGCTCGCCTTCGACGACCCGAGCGTGGCCTTGCGCTCGCTCGCGTGCCTGGCCCAGGCGACGGCGCGCCGCGCGCGCTGGCTCGAGCGCGCCGGCCTCGACGCGTCCCCGCCACCGTCGGCGCCGCTGCTGCCCGCCGGCCGGGCCGGCGAGCCGTTCCTCAACGAGTGGGAGAGCCAGCGGCTCCTCGCGCCCTTCGGCCTGCCGCTCGTGGACACCGTCTTCGTCACCGCCGCCGGGGCCGCGCCCGCCGCGGCCGACCAGCTCGGCTACCCGGTGGTGGTGAAGGCCTGCGCCGCCGCCCTGCCCCACAAGTCGGACGTGGGCGGCGTGGCCCTCGGGCTCACGGACCGTGCGGCGGTCACGGAGGCCTGCCGACGGATCGAGGCGAGCGTGCGCGCGGCGGCGCCCGGCGTGGCCCTCGACGGCTTCCTGGTGCAGCGTCAGGTCCGCGGCGCGCTCGAGCTGGCGCTCGGCGTGAAGCGGGATCCCACCTTCGGCCCGGTCGTGCTGGTGGGCGCGGGGGGCGTGCTCATCGAGGTGCTGCGCGATTTCCGGCTGCTGCTGCCGCCGATCGACCCGATCGCGGCCGAGGAGGCGCTCCGGAGCCTGCGGATCGGCCCGCTCTGGGACGGCGCGCGGGGTCGCGCGCCGCTCGACCTGGCCGCCGCCATCGAGCTGCTGATGCGGCTGGGCGAGGCCGCGCGCAGCCTCGGCGCCTCGGTCACCGAGATCGATCTGAACCCGGTCGCCATCGGCCGACGCGACGAGGGCGCCACCGTCCTCGACACCCTCGTCCGCCTGTAGGCAGGGCGCTGCACTCCCGCAGATGGGCTGTTTTCAGCCGCCGGCGAGAGCGGCGGCGCCCGCGGCCGCGCACTCCTGGTCCTGCTCGCCGGTGCCGCCGCCGCAGCCGATGGCGCCGATCACGCGGCCCTTGACGACGATCGGCACCGCGCCGTGGCTGGCCAGGAGCTGGCCGGGAACCGCGCTGCCCACCTGGGCCCAGAACGGCGAGCCCTTCTGCACACGCTCGGCCAGCTCGGCGGTCGACATGCGGAAGTTCGCGGCGGCCATCGCCTTGGCCCGCGAGGTCTCGGGCGTGAAGAAGCCGGTGCCGTCGCCGCGCGAGCACAGCACCAGCCGCCCCGCCTCGTCCACGACCGTGATCGTCATCGGGGTGCCGAGGGCCTTCGCCTTTTCTCGCGCCGCGCGCGTCGCGCGCTCGGCCATCTCCAGCGTGAGCTCGATCATTGCCGGCCACCTTTCTCGAACCGCCTCGCGGAATCCTGCGATCGC
>DATBIZ010000259.1:0-15579 GCA_036556645.1 Vicinamibacteria bacterium
CCACGTACACGAGGTCCGGGTCCTTCGGGTGCACGCGCACGCGGCCGATCTGGCGCGAATCGCGCAGGCCGGCGTGCCGCCAGGTCTGGCCGCCGTCCATGGACTTGTAGACGCCGTCGCCGTGCGACACGTTGCCGCGGAGGCACGACTCGCCCATGCCCACGTACACCACGTTCGGGTCGGAGTCCGCCACCGCGATCGCGCCGACCGAGCCCGTGCCGAGGTGGCCGTCGGTGACCGGCTTCCAGGTGACTCCCGCGTCGGTGGTCTTCCAGACGCCGCCCCCGGTGCCGCCGAAGTAGTAGACGAGCGGCTGTCCGGGCACGCCGGCCACCGCCACCGATCGGCCGCCTCGGAAGGGCCCGAGGTTGCGCCAGGCCAGCCCGCCGATCCGGGGATCGGGCGTCGGGCCCGGCGCGGGCACGGGCGGCGGCGCCGCGAGGGCTTGGGCGGCGGCGACGACGAGCACGGCCACACCGGCGAGCGGGCGCAGGGCCATCGGCATCTCCTGTGGTTGGTCCGGCGATGCTAGCGCATGAACAACGGGGGCCACGCGCGCGGTGCGGCTGCGGGCGGCCCGGAACCCGGGCCGCGCCGGGATGCGCGCGGTCCGGAGCAGCTTCGTGACCGGCGCTCCGAAGTCGGGATCACCGTGGCCGTCGCATGGAAGACGCGCCCGTCGGATTGGACGGGCGAGGGCCGGTTCGGAGCAGCCGCGCCAGCCATGCCGCCTCGGCGGCCAGCGCCGCGGCGAGCGGCAGCAGCGTGGCGAGCCCGGTGAGCCCCAGCCACTCCCCGGCGTTCCACGCCTCCCTCCGCTCGTGGACCGTGCCGGTATGGATCGGCAGCGTGTTGATGGCCAGGCGCCCCTCGGCGAACGCGGGCAGCAGGTACTGCTCGAACGGCCGGCCGATCCACCGGGGCACCTCGGGGTGCACCGCGGTGGCCACCAGCATCAGCGCCGCCGACGCGCCGGCCAGCACGCCGTACCCCGCGCGCTCGGCGCGGCGGGGCGTCCGGCCCGCGGCCCGGCCGGGCGCGCCGCGGGCGAGGAACGGCAGCGCCGGCACCAGGTGTCGCGGACCCGCGGCCCACCCGCCGTGCCAGTCGGTGAGGCCGGCGTTGAGGATCAGGTACAGCGTGCCGACCGCGCCGGCGCTGAGCGCCTCGGCGCGGTGGCGCAGCCGCCAGAGCCGGACGAGGCCGGGGAGGGCCAGCAGGAGCCAGGGCGCGGAGTAGAAGAGCCCGCGGTAGGACGAGAACAGCAGCGCGCCGACGACCTTGGGGGGCGGAGCGCCGAAGCCGAACAGCGCGCCCTGGTGCCGCGGGCTGTCGGTGGAGAACGCGTACGGGAGCGTCAGCGGCGAGCCGAACGCGGCGGCGTGGTAGGCCCCGAGCGCCGCCAGCGGCACGATCGCGCCGCCCACGATCGCGGCCAGCCGCCACCGCGGGCGGACCGCCGCCGCCGCGTAGGCGCCGATCACGGCGCCGCCGAGCACGGACGGGTACTCGACCGCGACCGCCGCACCCAGGAGCGTGCCCACCGCGAAGAGGCGCGCCCACGCGGCGTTGCCCGCGCGGGCACGCCGCAGCAGGACGAACGCGCCGAAGAGCAGCGAGGCGGCGAGCTGGTGGCCGTAGAACAGCGTCGAGTAGGGAAACGCGAGCGTGCCGAGCCCGTAGGCGAGCGCCACCGCCGCGCTCCAGCCCGCGGAGACGCCCAGCGCCCGCGCGGCGAGCGAGAGCGCGGCGACGGTCAGCGCCGACGGGACCGCGATCGTCACGATCGTGGCGAGCCAGGCCGCCAGGCTGACGAAGCGGCCCCGCACGCGTCCCGCGCCGGCGAGAGGGTAGACGGCCGCGTACACCGGCACCGCCGCGAACGAGAGCCCCGGGGCCTTGTCGCAGTAGTAGTGACCGTCGCGGTAGGCCAGGTCCCCGGTGTTCTTCTCGTACCCGTCGATGCGGACCGTCCCCTGCTCCACGACCGCGCGCACCAGGTCGAACCGCACGGCCGCGTTCCACCCCCCGCCCTGGAAGAAGTACGCGTAGGCGGTGAGGGCCAGCGCGAACAGCGCGGTCTCCGGCGCGCGGAAGAGTCCCTTCACGGGGTGCCGAGCCCGGCGAGGCGGGCCTCGGCCCGCGCGAGAACGCGCGCGTCGGCCGCGGGCGTGGCCATGCCCGCGCGCCGCCTGGCCGCGTCGGGCCGCGGCACCCCCGCGAGGCCGGCTACGAGCGGCACGTCGCCCGCGTTGACCAGGAACCGCGCCGCGCCGGCCGCGCACGCGTCGAGCGCCTCGCCGGCGGGCCGTCCGGCGTCATCCGGGCTCGCGCGCGGGAGGCGGGACCCACGGCTACTCGCGCGGGTTGTGCCGGCGCGCCAGGCGATGGATGGAGCGGACCTTGCGGTTCGCGTCGGAGCGCGCCCGCTTGTCCTGCTCCTGCGCCACGCGCGTGCGCTCGTCGCGCAGCTTCACGTAGGACGCGAAGCGGGCGGGGTCGAGGCGTCCCTCGTCGAGCGCGGCGCGCACCGCGCAGCCGGGCTCGCCGGTGTGCGCGCAGTCGGTGAACCGGCAGGCGGCGGCCAGGCCCTCCACGTCGTCGAAGGTCACATGCAGCCCGCCCTCCGCCTCCCAGAGCTGCAGCTCGCGCATGCCCGGCGTGTCCACCATCAGCGCGCCGGAGGGCAGCACGAAGATCTGGCGGTGGGTGGTCGTGTGGCGGCCGCGGCTGTCGCTGGCGCGCACCTCGCGCGTGGCCTGCTGCTCGACGCCCGCCAGACGGTTCAGCAGCGTGGACTTGCCCGCGCCGGAGGAGCCCAGGAGCGCGATCGTCTGCCGCGGCTGCAGGTAGGGCGCGAGCTGCTCGACCCCGCGGCCCTCGCGGGCGCTGATCACGTGCACCGGCGCGCCCGGGGCCACCGCCTCCACCTCCCGCCGCGCGTCGTCCGCGTCCGCGCTGAGGTCCGCCTTGTTGAGCAGCACCACCGGCCGCGCGCCGCTCTCCCAGGCCAGCACGAGATAGCGCTCGATGCGGCGCAGGTTGTAGTCCCGGTCGAGCCCGGTGACCAGGAAGACCGTGTCCACGTTGGCGGCGGCCACCTGGGCGTCGAGCTCGTCTCCCGCGGCCTTGCGCGCGAAGCGGCTCCGGCGGGGGAGGACGGCCTGGATCGTCGCCCGCAGGCCCTGCGCCGGCTTCCGCAGCGCCACCCAGTCGCCGACGGCGGGCAGGTCGGCTCGGCCGCGGGCCTCATGGCGCAGGCGGCCGGCCAGCTCGGCCACCAGCTCGCCTTCCTCGGCCTGCACGCGGAAGAGGCCCCGGTGCTCGCGCGTGACGCGCCCGGGGACGAGGCCCTCGTTGTGGTAAGGGACGAAGGCCTCGGCGAAGAACGGCCCCCAGCCGAAGGAGTCGAGAACGGGCGTGCTCACCGCGCGTGGCCCAATCCGCGCCAGCTTAGCAGCGCCGGGGGGGAGGGGGGAGGCGAATGGGCCGGCGGCGGGCTCAGGTCGTGAGCGACTTCCACAGCGCGTCGTGTGCGCGCGGGATCACGACCTCCGCGATGAGCTGCCCTTCCTTGACGGTGGCCGCGCCGGCGGCCACCGCCGCCCGCACCGCCCCGACGTCGCCGGTGAGCACGACCAGCCCCTTCGCGCCGGGCTGGTTGCGCGCCTCGATCAGGGTGACCGCGGCCGCCTTGGCCGCCGCGTCGCCGGCGTAGATCGCCGAGGCGACCTCCTTGGTCTCGATCAGCCCGATCGCCTCGATGCCGTCCACCTTCACCCGGCCCTTGATCGCCGCCGGGAGCTGCGGATGGACGTTCTGGATCAGGAAGTGGTCGAGCACCGCGGCGCCCGCGGTGTCGAGGCCCGCGCGCAGGGCCTGCTCGACGTCGGCCACCGCGCCCCCGACCAGCACCAGGTACTTGCCGCGCGGCACGATCGTGGTCATCAGCAGGTCCACCGCCGCGCGCTTCATCATCGCGTCGGTGGCCTCGATGCCGCGCGCGATGGAGCTGGTCTCGAGCATCGCGACGGACGGGCCGCGGTTCGACAGGGCGTCAGCCATGTGCACTCCCGGGAGGGCGAGGCTATGCGGGCGGAGCGGCGGGCGTCAAGCCGCCCGGGGACGAGGGTCGGTCGGCAGCAGCCGCGCCTCCGCCACGCGATGCCGGCGCAGGCGCTCGACGCGCAGGCGCCTCCCGCTGACCTCGACCTCGTCGCCCGCGCGGGGGAGCCGGCCCAGGCGGAGCATGATCAGCCCGCCCAGGGTGTCCGCGGCCTGCCGGTCCTCCTCGGGCACCTCGATGCCGGTCGCCTCCTCGAACTCCCGCAGCCGGGTGAGGCCGTCGAAGAGCAGCGACCCGTCCGCGGCGGGCGCGGCCGCCGCCGCCGGGCGCTCGGCGCCGTGCATGGCCGGCTCCTCGTCGATGCGGCCGACCAGCCCCTCGAGCAGGTCGTGCAGCGAGACCAGCCCGGCCGTGCCGCCGTATTCGTCCACCAGCACCGCGAGCTGCTGGCGCGCGGCGCGCAGCTCCTCGAGCAGCGCGTCGGCGCGCTTGGTGGTGGGCACCGTCAGCGCAGGCCGCATCACCGCGCGCAGGTCGAAGCCGTCGCCACGGCTGTCGAGGAACCGGAACAGGTCGCGCAGGTAGAGCACGCCGAGCACGTGGTCGAGCGACTCCTCGTACACGGGGAGCCGGCTGTGCCGCGCCACCCGGGCGCGCTCGAGCAGCTCGGGAAGCGCGCTGGTCACGGGCACCGCCTCGATCTCGGTGCGCGGGGTCATCAGCTCGCCGGCGGTGACGTCCGCGTACTGGAAGGCCCGGCTGGCGATGCGCGCCTCCGAGGGCTCCACCTCGCCCGCCTGCTGGCTGGCGTCGAGCAGGAGCTGCAGCTCCTCCGCGCTGTGCACCAGCTCCTCGCCGCTGGCCGGCCTCATCCCGAACGCGCGCAGCACGGCGTTGCCGACCGCGTTGAGCACGCCGATCGGCCACCGGAAGACCTTGTAGAACCAGTGCAGGGGGCGCGCCACCCACAGCGTGGTGCCCTCCGGGTGCTGGAGCGCGAGCCCCTTGGGAGCCAGCTCGCCCAGCACGATGTGCAGGGCCGTGATCACGGTGAAGGCGGTGCCGATGGCGACGCCGTGCGCGGTGGCCCAGGCGAAGCGGCCGACCAGCGGCGCCAGCGCCGGCTCGAGCCGGCGGGCGAGCGCGGGCTCGCCGATCCATCCCAGCCCGAGCGAGGCCATGGTGATCCCGAGCTGGCAGGCGGCGATGTAGCGGTCGAGGTGCCCCACCACGTCGCGCGCGACGCGGGCGCTGCGGCGGCCCTCCTCCGCGAGCTGCTCCAGCCGCGAGCGTCGCACCGCCACGATCGCGAACTCCGCGGCCACGAAGAACCCGTTGGCCAGCACGAGCACCACGATCGCGGCCACGCCCAGGAGCGACTCCATGGTCGTGGGGATTGTACCCGCGGCTCCGTCTTGACCCGCCGCACCCTGCGGGCTACGCTGCCCGCCTCCGAGGAGCTTCCGAGACTCATGCCCGCCGACGACCAGACCCTGTTCAAGATGGCCCAGAAGCTGCGGCGGATCTCCCTGGAGTCCACCGCGGAGGCCGGCTCGGGCCATCCCACGAGCTGCATGTCCGCCGCGGACATCGTGGCCACGCTGTTCTTCCACGAGATGCGGTTCGACCCGCGCGACCCCTCGGGCAAGGACGCGGACGTGTTCGTGCTGTCCAAGGGCCACGCCGCGCCGATCCTCTGGGCCGCGCTGCACGAGGCGGGCGCGATCTCGGAGGATCCCGCGACGCTGCGGCGGCTCGACAGCCCGCTCGAGGGCCATCCCACCCCGCGCGTGCCCTGGGTGCGCGTGGCCACCGGCTCTCTCGGCCAGGGCCTCTCCGCGGCCGCGGGCATGGCCTGGGCGCGGCGGCTCGACCGCTCGGGCGGGCGCGTGTACGTGCTGATGGGCGACGGCGAGGTGGCGGAGGGCGCGGTGTGGGAGGCGGCGCAGTTCGCCTCCTTCTACAAGCTGGACAACCTCTGCGCGATCGTGGACGTCAACCGCCTCGGCCAGAGCGGCCCGACCATGTATCAGCACGAGCTGGGCGCCTACGAGGCACGCTTCCGCGCGTTCGGCTGGGACACGGCCGTGATCGACGGCCACGACGTCGCGCAGGTGCGCGGCGCTTTCGACCGGGCGCGCGCCACCGCCGGCAAGCCGTTCGCGGTGGTGGCGCGGACGCTGAAGGGCAAGGGCGTGTCGTTCCTCGAGGACAGGGAGGGCTGGCACGGCAAGCCGGCCCGGAAGGGGGACGAGCTCGCGCGCGCGGTGGCGGAGCTGGGCGACACCAGCCTGACCCTGCGCGTCGAGCCGCGGCGGTACTCGGCGCCCACGCCGCAGAAGGGCGGCGAGCCCCGGGTAGACCCGCGGTACGAGCTGGGCCAGGAGGTGGCGACGCGCGAGGCGTACGGCTCCGCGCTGGCCGCGCTGGCGCGCACGTCGTCGCGCGTGGTCGCGATCGACGGCGACACCAAGAACTCGACCTTCAGCGAGCGCTTCAAGGAGGCGGCGCCGGAGCGCTTCGCCGAGGGCTACATCGCCGAGCAGAACATGGTCGGGGCGGCGCTGGGCATGTCCAGCGAGGGCAAGATCCCGTTCGTGTCCACGTTCGCGGCCTTCTTCACCCGCGCCTACGATTTCATCCGCATGGCCGCCTACTCGCGGCCCCCGCACCTCGTGCTCTGCGGCAGCCATGCCGGCGTGTCCATCGGCGAGGACGGCCCCTCGCAGATGGCGCTCGAGGACCTGGCCATGATGCGCGCGACGCTGGGGGCGACCGTGCTCTACCCCTCCGACGCGGTGAGCGCGGAGCGGCTGGTGGAGACGGCGGCGCGCACGGCGGGCATCGTCTACATTCGCACCTCGCGCCCGAAGACGCGCGTGCTCTACCGCAACGACGAGCCGTTCCCGGTGGGCGGGTCCAAGACGCTGCGCTCGAGCGCGGCGGACCGCGTGACGCTGGTGGGCGCGGGCATCACCCTGCACGAGGCGCTGGCCGCGCACGAGGCGCTGGCGAAGGACGGCATCGCCGCGCGCGTGATCGACCTCTACTCGCTGCAGCCGATCGACGAGGAGACGCTCCGGCGCGCGGCGGCGGAGACGCGGGGCTTCGTCACGGTCGAGGACCACTCGGTGCACGGGGGCATCGGGGAAGCGGTGGCCGGCGTCGTGGCCGGCCAGGCCCGCGTCGAGATGCTCGGCGTGCGCGAGATTCCGCGCTCCGGCAAGCCGGCGGAGCTGGTGGCCGCCCACGGCATCGACGCCAAGGCGGTGGTCGCCGCCGCGCGCCGGCTGCTCTGAGGGGACCCGTACCCCACCCTACTCGTACCGCAGCGACTCGATCGGGTCGAGCTTCGCGGCGCGCAGGGCGGGGTAGATGCCGAATCCCAGGCCCACCCCGGCCGACACGCCGACGGAGAGCAGGATGGACCAGGCGGTGACGATCGTGGTCCAGCCGGCGTAGGCGGCCACGCCCTTCGCGATCGCCACCCCCATCACGATGCCCAGGAGGCCGCCGGCGGCGGTGACGGTGAAGGACTCGACCACGAACTGGTTGCGGATGTCCACGCGCCGCGCGCCGAGCGCGCGCCGCACCCCGATCTCGCGGGTCCGCTCGAGCACGGTGGCCAGCATGATGTTCATGATGCCGATGCCGCCCACGAGCAGCGAGATGCCGGCGATGGTGCCCATGACGATGTCGAACAGCCGCTGGGTCTTGCGGCTCTGCTCCAGCAGCGCCTCCGGCACCGTGATCGTGTAGTCGGCCGCCCCGCCGTGCAGGCGGTCGAGCAGGTTCGCCACCACCGAGGACGACTCGCGCACCGGCACGCCGGGGCCCATGCTCACGATCAGCTCGTCGAGCGGGCTCTTCAGCGGCGGGCGGCCGAACTTGCGCTCCGCGACCGTGACCGGCAGGTACACGTCGTTCTCGGTCGAGGCCAGCGTGACGCCCTGCACCTCGCGCGCGCCGCCGCGCGGGGCCAGCACGCCGATCACGGTCAGCCAGGTGTCGTTGACCTTCAGCGGCCGGCCGACCGCGGCGTCGAAGCCGAACAGCTCGCGCCGCACACCGTCGCCGATCACGCAGACCTGGGCGTAGGTCTCCTCGTCGCGGCGGTCGAAGAAGCGCCCCTCGCGCAGGGGCAGCCGCACCATCCGCGGATACTCGTGCGAGACGCCCACCACCTTCGGCCGGGCGCGGCCGGTCGCGGTCAGCGTCTTCCAGGCGTCCACCTCGATCTTGGCGATCACGCGCTCCACGCCCGGCACCGCGTCGCGGATCGCCGCCGCGTCGCGCAGGGCGAGGCCCGGGCTCTTGCGGCGGACCTCCTGCTTCTCGTCGTCGCGGTCGAACACCTTGTCGCGGACGATCACGTTGCGCAGGCCCATCGCGTCGATGATCTCGAGGGCCTCGCGCTCGGCCCCGGCTCCGATCGAGAGCATCGCGATCACCGCGCCCACGCCGAAGATGATGCCGAGCACGGACAGGGCCGAGCGCAGCGCGTGCGCGCGCAGGTTCTGCAGGCTGGACGTCAGCGACTCCCGGATCTCGAGCATCATCTCGGGGGGATCGCTCGCGCCGCCCCGCTGCGCGCGTCGCCGCGCGCGGATCTCGGGGGGGTCGCTCGCGCCGCCCCGCTGCGCGCGTCGCCGCTCACGGCCGCGTCGTCCCGGGCGGCCCCGCCGGCGCGGAGCCCGGCGCCACCGCCTCCTTCCGCGAGGGGTCGCGCAGCGCGATCCGATCGCCCGGCTGGAGTCCCGTGTCCACCACCACCCGCGAGACGCTGTTGCGGCTGACCGTCACCTCCACCGGCACGAAGGCGCCGCGCTCCCAGCGGTAGACGACCCGCTTGCCGTCCCGGTCGAACAGCGCACCGCGCGGCACCGTGATCAGGTCGGCCGCCTCCTCCAGCCGGATCGCCGCGCGCACCCGCTGCCCGGGCTTCATGAACGAGGCATCGGTCTTCTCGAGCGCGAGGGTGGTCTCGAAGTACTTCACCGGCGACATCTGGTCACGCGGCTTGGCCAGCGCGTCCACCCGCGAGACGGTGGCGGAGAGCTCGGTGCCGGGCCGTCCCTCGATCGAGAGGCGCGCCGGCAGCCCCTGCTTGAGCCCGGCCGCGTCGGCCTCCAGCACGAACACCCGCGCCTCCAGCTCCGAGAGGTCCGGGATCTCGGCCAGCTTCTGCCCCGGCCAGACCGAATCGCCCACGAACGCGGTCTCGCCGCGCCAGTTCTTCTCGAGCACGAGCAGGCCGTCGTGCGGGGCCAGGATCCGCAGCGAGCGCAGGCTCTTCGCGGCGTTGGCCAGCTTGAAGCGTGCCTTGTCCGCCTCGATCTCGCCCAGCCGCTCGTCCGCGGCGGAGAGCCGAGCGCTGGTGCCGATCTTCCGTCCCGCCACGTCCGCCTTGCGCGCGAAGAGGTCCTTGTCCAGCCGCGACTCGATGATCTCGTTGCGCGAGAACAGCTCGGCGTCGGTGATCTGGAACTTCTCCGCGCGGTCGAGGGCGTCGGCGGCGACCTCGCGGTCGAGGCGCAAGGTGCCCGCGGTCTTGCCCGCCTCGGCCTGCGACTTGCGGATCTTGGCCGCGGCCGCCGCCAGGTCCGCCTGCCCGTCGGCGGCCTCGCGCTCCGCCTCGTAAGGGTCGAACTCGACGACCAGGTCGCCCTTGTGCAGCACCGCGCCGTCGCGCGCCAGCAGGGCGATCTTCTGCTGGCGGCCGGATTCCGGCGGCGCCACGATCGGGGTCGCGCGCACCGCACGCAGCGTGCCGGTGGCCGAGACGTCGCGCACGAAGGGGCCGCGCTTCACCTCGATCGTGGCCACGCCGTCGGGCGGGGCGGTGCGCGCCAGCCGCATGCCGGCCGCCGCCAGCGCAGCCACCCCGATGCCCGCGAGCACGGCGGGCCGGCGCCGCACGAACGCGGCCAGCGAGGCGGCGCTCAACGCGCGGCCCCGGCCCCCGTGCGGCCCTCCGCCACGGCGCGCGCCGCCAGGTCGGTCGGGCTCAGCCGGTCGCCCTCCTGCACGCCCGAGAGCACCTCGACCTGCCGGCGGTTGCTGCGGCCCAGCGTGACCGGCACCTCCCGCCAGCCCAGTCCCCGCCGCGCCCAGACCACCGGGCCCGTCTCGCGCAGGAACACCGTCTCCCGCGGCGCCAGCAGCAGCTTTTCCACGCGGCCGGTCTCGATCTCGCCGCGGAAGCGCATGGCCGGCCGCATCACCGTGGCGTCGGTGCGGTCGAGGGCAATGTCCACCTTGTACACCTTCACCGGGTTCCGCCACGACTTCTGGCGCACCGTGCGCCCGATGCTCCGGACGCGGCCGTGCACGTCGAGGTCGGGGCGCGCCTCGAGGCGGATCGTCACCTTCTGGCCCGGCGCCACCGGGCCTCCGTCGGCCTCGTCCACCAGCCCGTCCGCGCGCATCTCGGTCAGGTCCGGCAGGGCGAGCACGGTCTCGCCGAACCACATCGAGTCGCCGACCTTCTTCTTCTCGTCGCGCCAGTTGGTGCGGTAGACGACGATCCCGTCCTGCGGCGCCTTCACCGTCATCTTCTCGATCGCCGCCTGCAACGCCTCCACGCGGCCGCGCGCGCGGTCGCGCTGGTTGCGCAGCGAGCGCAGCTCGCTCTGTCCGAGGGACTGCGTGGCCCGCCGCTCGGCCTGCAGGTTCTCGAGGTCGCGCTGCCGTCCCCGGTGGTCGAGCCGCGCCTTCTCCAGCTCCACCCGGCCCTGCAGCTCCGGCGGCACCTCCGCCTTGAGCTGCGCCTTGCCCCGGTCGGCCTCCGCCTGCGCGAGCTGCTGGTCGAGCTCCAGCAGCTTGAGGCGCAGGTCGTCCTCCTTCTGCTCGGCCTTCTTCGTGAACTCGGCCAGCTCCGCCTGCTTGTCCACGAGCTGCCGCTGCAGGGTCTCGGTGTCGAAGCCGAGGATCGGCTGGCCCGCCTTCACCGCGGAGCCCTCGGGGGCGAGCAGCGCGATCTTGAACTCGACCTCCGCCACCGGGGGCGCGCCGATGTCGGTCGAGCGCACCGCCGCCAGCTCGCCCTCCACGTCCACGGCCATCACCAGGTCCTCGCGCTTGACCGTCGCCGGGTTCGGCACGTCGTCGGTGCCGCGGAGCGAGGCGACCGCCGACGCCGAGGCCACCGCGAGCGCGGCCGCGGCGAACCGCGCGGCCGCGCGGCGGCGGGGAAGGCGGCGGCGCCAGCGCTCAGGGAAGGACCACATCGTCACCCTCCTCGAGCCCTCCCTCGAGCACGCACTCCACGGGCGTACAGGCGGCCACGCGCACCGGCGTGGGGTCGGCGTCTCCCGGGCGCACGACGGCCGCGCGCGCGTCCTCGAACCGCACCGCGGCCCGCGGCAGCGCGAGCGCGCCGGGCCAGCTCCGGCGCACGACCTCCACCCGCACGGACATGCCGGGGCGCATCACCGGATCGGTGGTGGCCAGCGAGATCCGCACGGGAAAGCCGCTGACCGTGGTGGCGCCGCCGGCCAGGCGCCGCGGTTCCGCCGCGACCGCCCTCACCTCCTCGATCCGGCCGGTGAAGGTGCGGTCGGGATAGGTGTCGAGGATGCAGCGCACGTCCATGCCGGCGGCGACCTGGCCGTGGTCCACCTCCGAGAGCGTGGCCGCGACCTCCATCGCGCTGGGGTCCGGGATCGAGGCGACGCCGTAGCCGGGCCAGACCGTGTCGCCTGGCTGCAGCTTCCGCGGGCCTTCCGGCCCCCACTGCCAGAAGTTCGAGACCAGGAACACGCCGCTCTTCGGCGCGCGGACCGAGAGGCTGGCCAGCGACTTCTCGGCCGCGTCGACCTCCCGCCGGATCTTCTCCTCGGACCGCCGCAGGACCTCGAGGTCCGAGCGGGAGGAGGTCTCGAACGCCTTCAGCTCGAGCCGGGCCTTCTCGAGCGCGGCCTTCTTCTCCAGGAGCGCCGCCTGCATCTTGCGCCACTCCAGCGCCGAGCGCAGCTCCGCCGGCACCTCGGCGTCCACGCGCGCCTTCTCGGACTCGACCTCGGCCTTGTCCACGGCCACGCGCTTGCGGTCGCCTTCGGCCGCGAGCGTGCGCTCGCGGCTCTCGCGCTCGTTCTCCGCCTGCCGCAGGCGGAGGCGGCGCTCCTCGATGTTCTGGATCACCCGGGAGGCGTCCAGCTCCAGCACCCGCTCGCCGGCCGCCACGTCGGCCCCGTCTTCGGCCATCCAGCGGATCTGCAGCGGCCCCTCGCTGCGGGGCGCGACCACCGAGACCGAGCGCACCGCCCGCAGCTCGCCGGTCATCAGGAAGACGTCCTCGACCGCCCGGCGCGCCACCCGCGCCAGGCCCGGCTCCGTCGTGTCGCCGCCGGCCCCGCCCGACGCGCTCCGACACGACGGCAGGGCGGCCAGGCACGCCACGGCCGCCAGGCCGGCTGCGGAAAGGTGCGGTGGACGCATGTCGTTGGACAGGATACGCCCTCGGAGGCCCAGGCCTTCCCTGGGTATTCAGACGCCGGAAGGGACCGGCCGGTTGCCTGGAAAGAGAGGGAAATCGACCGGCCGAGGCCGGCGGCGGGCCCCCGGCGGCAGGAGCAGACGACGAACGCCCGCCCGAGGTCGAGGCACGCTAACGTCGAGGAGATGGGCCGAGCGGCGCGGGCGTGGATCGGCGTGAGCGGGTACGACTACCCGCACTGGGGCCGGGGCGCGTTCTACCCGCCCGACCTGCCGCGGCGGGGCTGGCTCTCCTACGCGGCGGGGTTCTTCAACTCGGTCGAGCTCAACGGCACGTTCTACAGCCTCAAGAGCCCCGACGTGTTCCGGCGGTGGGTGGAGAGGACGCCGGACCGGGGCTTCGTGTTCGCGGTGAAGGGCAGCCGCTACATCACGCACAACCTCAAGCTGCGCCGCGCGGAGCAGGCGCTCGCCAACTTCTTCGCCAGCGGCATCCTGCTCCTCGGCCGACGCACCGGGCCGTTCCTCTGGCAGCTCCCGGACAGCTACGCGTTCGATCCCGCGCGCATCGAGGGCTTCCTCGACCTGCTGCCCGGCTCGTCCGGCCAGGCGGAGGCGCTCGCGCGCGGCCACGACCAGCGCCTCAAGCGGGGCGCGGCGGTGGAAGCGGTCGCGCGGGTCGGATACCGGCACGCGCTCGAGGTGCGCCACCCGTCGTACTTCCACCCGGAGTTCTACGACCTGCTGCGCCGGCGCGGCGTCGCCTTCGTCATCGCGGAGACCGCCGGCAAGTGGGGCTACGCCGAGGAGGTGACGGCGCCGTTCGTGTACGTGCGCCTGCACGGGTCGCGGAAGCTCTACGCCAGCCGCTACACGCCGGAGGAGCTGGACGCCTGGGCGCGCCGCGTGGACGGCTGGCGGCGCGGCCGGCCGCCGCGCGACGTGTACGTGTACTTCGACAACGACCACCGGGCCCATGCGCCGCACGACGCGATCGCGCTGCGAGAGCGGGTGGAAGCTCGCGCCCGCGACTCGGGCGACCCGTCGGGACGCTCCCGGCCCGCCCGGGCGGCGACCCCTCGAACGTCGATCTGACGCGGCGTCGAGCACCTGGCCGTCTTCGCGGGGAAGTCATCGCCTCGTCACGGCGGCGTCACATGTGGTCGTCAGGATCGCCTCCATCTGAAGCAAGCCGGACCGGGCGCGTCGTCGGCGATATGTCCTGCGTCCAGGCCAGGAGGTGAATGCATGCTGCGACTCCGGTCGTCGTTCGCGTTCGTGATCGCCATGGCGATGACGAGTGTCCTGCACGCGCAGGGCGGACCCGAGGGCGCCCTTACGGGCTTCGTGGTGGATCCGAGCGACGCCGCCCTGGCGGGCGTGACCGTCACCGCGACCAGCCAGGCCACCGGCGAGGTGCGCCGGGCGGTGACCAGCGCGGAGGGGCTCTTCCGGCTCCCCTCGCTGCCGGTCGGCGCCTACTCGGTGCAGTTCGAGCGGCACGGGTTCAAGCCGCGGAACGTCTCGCACGTCCTGGTCGAGGCGGCCATGCCCCAGGAGATGACGATCGCGCTGGAGGTCGGCGGGCTCAGCGAGGAGCTGTCGGTGACGGCGGAGCAGCCCGTGATCGTGACGAACACGGCCGCCGTGGCCCGCCAGCTGAGCGGCCTGGAGCTGGTCCGGGTGCCCTCGTCCACCCGCAACTTCACCCACCTGCTGACGGCGACGGCGGGCGTGTCGAGCGACCTGCCGCCCGTGCAGAGCAACGACGCGGGATCCATCTCGCCCTCCGTGAACGGGGCGAAGTTCACCAGCAACAGCGTCGTCTACAACGGCGTGGACATGACCAGCATGTTGTCCAACTCCGGGAGCCTCGACGAGGGGCTGGTCCCCGCCCCCGAGACCATCGAGGAGGTGAAGCTCCAGACCGCGCTCTACGACGCGGCCACCGGGCGCAGCGGGGGAGGGAACTTCCAGCTCGTCACCAAGGCGGGCGCCAACGCGGTGCACGGCTCCGTGTACGGGTTCGGGCAGCACGAGGCGCTCAACGCGAACGACTTCTTCTTCGAGAAGGCGGGGCTGGAGAAGCCCAGGGCGCGGCGCTCGGAGGCCGGCTTCACGCTGGGCGGACCGCTCAAGCGCGACCGGGTCTTCTTCTTCGGCAGCTTCCAGTACACGGACGCGGAGACCGGGTACGTGCCGACCGCGTCGAGCCGGGCGCTGGTGCCGGCGGCGCTGGCGCTCATCTCCGGGGAGCGCACCGCGCAGAACCTCGTGGCCGCGTTCCGGCAGTTGAACCCCAACTTCCGGCTGACCGCCTCGCAGATCTCGCCGCTCGCCCTCCAGCTCCTGAACGCGCGCAACCCGGTGACCGGCGACTTCCTGATCCCGAGCGCGCCGGGCCGGCCGGTGCGCACCGACCCCACCGTCAACATCGGCGGCGCGTTCGGCTCGATCGGCGGCGACCCGCTGGCGGAGCTGCGCCAGGTGGTGCCGTCGGAGTTCCGGCAGTACCAGGGCAGCGGCCGGCTCGACGTGCTGGTCTCACAGGCCAACCGGCTGAGCGCGTCCTACTTCTACGGCGACTTCCCGAGCCTCGACCAGTTCCCGGACCCGTCCACGCTCGTCTCGCCCTTCACGCTGCGCCGCTCGAACCGCGGACAGGTGGCTTCGCTCTCCGACACCCACTTCTTCGACGGGGGAGCGTACAACACGCTGCGCGCGGGCCTGTTCACCCTGCGCAACACGCGCACGCTCGACGACCCGTTCCTCTCCCCGGAGCTGTCGAGCGCCGCCTTCGGGATCGACAACCCCGCCCTCCAGTTCGACGACAGCCCCGGCACACGGCGGCTGGGGCACTTCGTGGACCGCGGCGCCACGTGGTCCTTCGGCGGCGGCAACGACTCCGCGAACCGGCGCGAGCAACGGACGCTGCACCTCTCGAACGTCTACACCCGCAGCTGGCGCTCGCACCAGGTGAGCGTGGGCGGGGAGTTCAAGCGGCACGACATCAAGACGAACCTCCCCGAGGAGCAGGCCACCGAGTTCGAGAAGATCGAGAACTGGCAGCACTTCCT
>DATBIZ010000260.1:0-1511 GCA_036556645.1 Vicinamibacteria bacterium
ACCACCACGCTCGAGTTCGACACCGCGGCGGGGCGATTCGTCTCCGCGCACGGAAGCCTCAGCGGAACGATCCGGAACTGCGCTGGCGGACAGACACCCTGGGGATCGTGGCTGACCTGCGAGGAGACCAGCGAGGGCCCCGGGCCGCTCAACGCGCTGACGCGCCCGCACGGCTACGTGTTCGAGGTGCCCGGCACCGGCGCCGCCTCGCGCGCGCCCCTCGAGGACATGGGACGTTTCGTGCACGAGGCGGTCGCGGTGGATCCCGCGACCGGCCACGTCTTCGAGACCGAAGACGCCACCGACGCGGGCTTCTACCGGTTCGTCCCGCGCGTGCGCGGCCAGCTCGCGCGCGGAGGCACGCTGCAGATGCTGGCGCTCGAGGAGGACGCGCAGGCCGACCTGGGCGGCGCCCAGACCCGCGAGCCGCGCCGCGTGGGCTGGGTGGACATCCCGCGGCCCGATCCGGCCTCCGTGCTCCTCGACCGCACGTTCGCGCAGGGACGCGCGCGAGGCGGCGCCCGGTTCACGCGGCTGGAAGGCGCGTGGCAGGGGAGCGGGCGCGTCTACTTCACCTCCACCTCGGGCGGCGTGGCCGGCCAGGGGCAGGTGTTCGCGTACGACCCGGCGCAGGGCACGCTGCACGTGGTCTTCGAGTCGCCTTCCGCCGACGTGCTGAACCACCCGGACAACATCTGCGTGAGCCCTCGCGGCGGGCTGGTGCTGTGCGAGGACGGCTACGCGCCGCAGCTCGTGCAGGGGCTGACCGCCGACGGCCGCGTGTTCCCGTTCGCGCAGAACAACGTGATCCTGGGCGGCGAGCGGAACGGGCTCGCCGGCGACTTCCGGGGCTCGGAGTTCGCGGGCGCGACCTTCAGCCCGGACGGGCGGTGGCTGTTCTTCAACGTGCAGAGCCCCGGGATCACCTTCGCGGTGACGGGACCCTGGGGCGCCGGCGCGCTCTAGAGCGACGGAACGCGCCGCAGGTCGAGCCGCCCGGCTAGTAGCCCATCGCGCAGCCGTCCTTGCGGGACTCCGTGGCGCCGGAGAGCACGCCGCTGACGGGGTCGCGCGCCACGGCCTGGTAGCCGCCGAAGAGGCCCACGCGGTCGGCCACCTCGTGCCCGCGCTTGACCAGCTCGCGCCGGACCTCCGCGCTGACCCCGCTCTCGAGGGCCAGCGTGCCCCCGGTGGTCATCAGCGTGCCCGTGGGCTCGGACGAGCCGGTATGGTAGAAGCGCGCGGCGTCGCCCGCCTCCTGCAGGTCCATGCCGAAGTCGACGAGGTTGACCAGCACCTGCACGTGCCCCTGCGGCTGCATGTCGCCGCCCATCACGCCGAAGGCGAGCCACGGCTTGCCGTCCTTCGTCGCGAAGGCCGGGATGATGGTGTGGAAGGGCCGCTTGCCGCCCTGCAGCGTGTTGGGCTGGCCCGGCTTCAGGCTGAACTGCGCGCCGCGGTTGTGCAGCCCGAACCCCCACGCCTCCACGGTGTAGCCCGATCCGAAGCCG
>DATBIZ010000261.1:0-1993 GCA_036556645.1 Vicinamibacteria bacterium
ACGGCCCGAAGTACCAGTACCGGCGCGTCTACCGCCAGGGCTTCGAAGACGGCTACCGGCGCGCCTACGCGAGCTATTCGTACCGCTACGACCGCTACGGCCGTGGCCGCTACGACGACCGTGGCCGCTACGGCGACCGCGACCGCTACGACGACTACGACCGCTACGACCGCCGTCGCTACTGAGGAGCGCTCGCGAAGGAGATCGCCAGGGGCGGGCGTCTCCTAACGCGCGAACAGGCTCCGCACCACGAAGGCGACGTTGGCCGGCCGCTCGGCCAGGCGGCGCATGTACCAGGGGAACCATGCCTCGCCGTAGCTGATCAGCACGCGGAAGCGGTGGCCGGCCGCCGCGATGCGCGCCTGCTCGCGTGGACGGATCCCGTAGAGCATCTGGAACTCCAGCGCGGCGGGGCCCAGGCCCGCCTCGCGCGCGTGCGCCTCGATGCGCGCGATCAGCGCCGGGTCGTGGGTGCCGAAGATCGCGCGCACGCCCGCCGCGCGCGCCTCCGCGCCCAGCAGCCGGCGGGCCAGGGCGAAGTAGGCCTCGTCCACGTCCTTCTTGCGCGGGTAGGCCTTGTCCGCCGGCTCGCGGTAGGCGCCCTTCACCAGGCGGACGCCGGCCCCCAGCCGGATCAGGGCGTCGAGGTCGGCGGGCGTCCGATACAGGTAGGCCTGCACGCACACGCCGAGGTTGTGGTGGCGCGCGCGGACGCCCCGCACCAGGTCCAGCGTCGCCTCGGTGTAAGCGGTGGACTCCATGTCCACCCAGAGCCAGCGGCCGAGCGCGGCCGCTTCGCCGGCGAGCGCGAGCAGGTTGTCCGCGCAGACGTCGCCGCTCCAGCCGAGCCCGAGCTGGGTCGGCTTCACCGAGATCTCCACGTCCACGCCGTCCTGCCGCACGCGCCGCAGCAGCGCGCGGTAGTGCTCCCGCACCGCGTCCGCCTCCTGCGGCGCGCCGAGGTCCTCGCCGAGCTGCGTCAGCACCGTGCCCACGCCGCGCGACTGCAGCTCGCGCGCGGCGGCGAGCGCGGCGTCGAGGTGCTCTCCCGGCATGAAACGCCGCACCGCGCGGCGCACGAACGCGAGGCGCGGCGCGCGCTCGCGCAGCCACCGGTTCTGCGAGGCGGCCAGCAGCATCCCGCGCATCATCGGCCGCCTACCGCCCGCTCAGCTCCTCGACCAGCGCGTCCGCGTCGTACACCTCGTCCGCGACCTCGATCATGGCGCGGGCGTCCACCGCGATCGCGCGCGCCTTCTCCCCGGCGTAGAAGTAGTCCAGCGCCAGGCTGTGGATATTGCCGTCGAAGATCAGGCCCACCAGCTCGCCGTCGCGGTTGATCACGGGGCTGCCGGAGTTGCCCCCGATGATGTCCGCGGTGGAGACGAAGTTGTAGGGCGTGGCCAGGTCCAGCTCCGCGCGCGCGGCGGCCCAGCGCGGGGGCAGGTCCCAGGGTGGCCGGTTCGAGAAGCCGGCGGACCGGTCGAACAGCCCGTAGAGCGTGGTGAACGGGGGGGCCACCGTGCCCTCGGCCGGGTAGCCCTTCACCGTGCCGAAGGCCAGCCGCAGCGTGAACGTCGCGTCCGGCGACACGTTGCGGCCGTGGATCGCGAAGCGGGCGCGGCCGATCCGCTCTCCGGCCGCGGTGATGACCGCGTTCACCTGGTCCTCGTCGAAGCGCCGGAGGTCGCGGCCGAGGGGATCGATCCGCCGGGCCAGCACGATCATGGGGTCCTGGGAGGCGGCCACCGCCTCGGCGCCGCCCTGCAGCAGCGCACGGCGCGTCTCCACCCGGTCGAGCGTGGTGCCTTCCACCGCCGCGCGCGCCACGTCGGCCGCGCTGCGCCCGGCGAGCACCGCCTTTACGTAGGGATGTTCGCCGCCGAGCGCCTGCCGTGCGCCTTCGAGCTGGTCGGCCAGCACCGCGATCTCGAGGTCCTTGTGGATGGGCGCGGGCGAGAGCAGCCGGTTCTCGAGCGACGGCAGCGCGGCC
>DATBIZ010000262.1:0-27397 GCA_036556645.1 Vicinamibacteria bacterium
GCCGGCGCGGGCGCGCCGGAGCAGCTCTTCCTGCGGCCGGGTCCCTGGCACCGCGACACGCTGACGCCGGCCGTCGCGCCGGGCGACCGGCTGGAGCTGCGCCTGGCGCACGACCGGCTGCCGGGATTCGGCCGGGGCCGCTCCACGCTCTACATGGACTACCTCGAGGTCCGGGACGCGGAGGGCCTCCGTCCCACGCGCGAGGCCCGGGCGGCGATCGCGGCGGTGCCGCTGGCGCTGGGCGCGCTGGTATGGGCGTGCGGCGCGGGCGCGGCGGGCGCGGCCGCGCTGGCCGCCGTCTCCGCGGCGGGGGCGGTCGCGCTCTGCCGCGCCGCGCCGTTGCCGGTGCTGGCGGCGGTGCCGCGGCTGCTGCCGTGGGCGGTGCTGGCCGGCGTGGGCGCCGCGTGCCTGCTGCGCCGGGCGTATCCCCGTACACGCGCCGCGCTGGTCGCCCTGACCGCCGCCGCGGCCGTGGCGCTGTTCCGGGCGGCCCCGTTGCCCGTACTCGCCGCGGCCCCCCGGCTCCTCGTCGCCGCGCTGGCGGTCGGCGCGCTGAGCGGGCTCGTGCTGGGGCGGGCCGCGGTCGCGCCGCGCCCGCGCGCGGCGCTGGTGGCGCTCGCCGCCGCGGGCACGCTGTGGCACGGCGCGGTCGCCTTCTTCCCGAACCACAACCCGCCGGACCGCGACATCCACGTGGTGCGCGCGCTCGACGCGGGGCAGGTCGCCTGGACCTATCACGACTGGCTGCGCTACGGCTCGCATCTGCCGACCGCCTCGCAGTACGCGGAGAAGGCGACGCTGCTCTTCGGCGAGCAGGCGCTGATCCCGTATTCGCCGCTGCCCGCGCTCGCGTACTACGCGCTCCACCGCCTGGGACTGGACCTGGACTGGGCGATCACGGTCGGCAACGCGGCGCTGGCCACGGCGGTGGCGCCGGTGGTCTGGCTGGTGGCGGCGCGCGTGTGGAGCGCGTGGGCGGCCTGGACGGCCGTGCTGCTCTACCTGGTGGACCTCGCGGTGTGGCACCACGTCGGCCGCGTGCACGCGCCGGCCGCGTTCGCGGGCGCGCTCGGAACCGCCGCGCTGCTCTTCCTGGTGGCGGCCGCGCCGCGTCTCGACCAGCGGCGGAACGTGCTGCTGGCGGCGGCGGCGCTGGCCGTGGCCGCTCTGGGCTACTCGAGCCTGGCCGTCCTCCTCTTCCTCTTCGGGCTGGCGCTCTTCGCGCTGCTCGCGCTCGACGCGCGCGCGCTCGCGCCCGCCGCGCGCCGCGGCCTGGCCGTGGCGGTCGTCCTGGGCGGCCTCGCCGCGGGGCTGCTCTACTACTTCCACTACCTCCCGGGCGTGCTGCGCGGCGCGGGCGCGGTCGAGGCCGAGCCGGACCTGTTCGCGGCGCGCGCCTATTTCGTCTTCCGCAACGAGGCCAAGCAGAGCCTCCGGGTGTGGCGGCTCGGTTTCTGGCTGTGGACGCTGGCCGGCCTCCTCGCCGCGCCGTTCGCGCTCTGGCGCGCGCGGGCCACCGCGCGGCCGGTGCTCGTGGCCTGGCTGTGCGCCTGGGCGCTGTTGATGGTGCTGAAGGACCCGCTCTTCTTCCCGCGCCTGCTGCGCTGGGCGAAGGAGGACCAGTTCGTCTCGCCGCTGCTCGGCCTGTTCGTCGCCGGCGCCGTGGCCGCGCTGCCACGGCCGTGGATGCGCGCGGCGGCGGCGGCCGTGGCCGTGGCGGCGGCGGCCCGCATCCACTGGGGCGATTTCGTCCTGCACGCGAACACGCTGCGGTGGTGACGGCGGCGGCGGCGCCGGCCCGGTCTGGCCCGCCGGAGGAGAACGCACGATTCATTGACACCCCGCCGCGCCAACGGCTACCCTCGCGCGTCCCGGAGAGGAATCCATGATCGCGAACAAGCGTGCGCTCCTTTGCCTCGCCGTGCTCCTCTTGTGCCCGCTGGCCGCCCATCCACAGGCCCAGGCCACCGGTGGCGCGATCGAGGGCACGGTCACGGACGAGTCCGGGGCCGTGCTGCCGGGCGCGACCGTCACCGTGCGCAACGTGGCCACCGGCGTCGCGCGGGAGACGCGCACCGGCCCGGCCGGCGTGTACCGCGCGCCGCTGCTGCCGGTCGGCTCCTACGAGGTGACCGCCGCCCTGACCGGCTTCGCGACCACGCGCCGGCCGGGCCTGGAGCTCACCATCGGCCAGACGCTGACCGTGGACATCGCCCTGAAGGTGGCCACCGCGTCCGAGGAGGTGACGGTCACCGCCGAGGCGCCGGTGATCGAGGGCACGCGCACGCACCAGGCCTCCACGGTCGGCGCGGCCGCGGTGGCGAACCTGCCGGTGAACGGGCGCAACTTCATGGACTTCGTGCTGACCACGCCCGGCGTCACCCGCGACACCCGCACCGGCGACATCTCCTTCGCGGGCCAGCGCGGCGTGCTCAACAGCCTGATCATCGACGGCGCGGACAACAACAACACGTTCTTCGCGCAGACGCTCGGCCGCACCGGCTCCGGCCGCGCGCCCTACCAGTTCAGCCAGGACGCGGTGCAGGAGTTCCAGGTGAACCGCAACGCCTACTCCGCCGAGTACGGCCGGGCGGGCGGGGCGGTGGTCAACGTGGTCACCAAGTCCGGCACGAACGAGTTCCACGGGTCGGCCTTCGAGTTCTTCCGCGACAAGTCGCTCAACGCGAACAGCTACACGAACAAGATCGCGAACCCGGTCCGCGCCCGCTCGCCGTTCCGGATCCACCAGTTCGGCGCCTCGCTGGGCGGGCCGCTGCAGAAGGACAAGGCGTTCTTCTTCTTCTCATACGACGGCCAGCGGCGCAAGATCCCGAACCCGATCCTGCTCACCCTGCCCCCGAACCTCCCCAGCGACGCGGACACCCAGCGCGGCCTCTCCCTGGTGCGGAGCAAGGCCGACGACTACGAGCAGACCCGCGACCAGGACGTGTTCCTGGCCAAGGTGGACTACCAGATGAACAGCCGGCACCGGCTGAGCGTCCGCTACAACCACCAGAACTTCACCGGCGCGAACAACGAGACGGGCGGGGTCACCAATGCCGAGGAGCACTCCGGCGACAGCCTGGTGCGCACGCGCACGGTCAACGCGGTGCTGTCTTCGGTGTTCAGCCCGACCTTCTTCAACGAGCTCCGCGCCCAGTGGCTGCGCGACGGAGAGCCCGGCCGCGCCAACACCGACGACCCCGAGGTCACCGTGCGCCAGGCCGGCCAGACCGTGCTCGTCTTCGGACGCAACTTCTTCAGCCCGCGCGAGACCACGATCAAGCGCTTCCAGGTCGCCGACGCGGTGACCCTGATCAGCGGCGCCCACACCTGGAAGGCCGGCTTCGACCTGAACTTCGACCGGATCTTCAACTTCTTCCCCGGCAACTTCGGCGGCCGCTACGTGTTCAACTCGCTGGCCGCCCTCGGCCGCGGGGTCCCCAGCGCCGCCGGCGAGTCGTTCCAGCAGGGCTTCGCGGGACCGGACACCACCGGCCCCGAGACGCACCCCGACCTGAACGAATACGCGCTCTTCGTGCAGGACGAGTGGCGCGCCAGCCGCGAGCTGACGCTGTCCTTCGGCGTGCGCTACGACCTGCAGGACATCGCGCAGCCCGAGGTGCGCAACCCCGACCCGCAGCTCGCCGCGCTGGGCATCGACACCAGCGTCATCAACGTGGACAAGAACAACGTGGGGCCGCGGCTGGGCCTGGCCTGGAACCCGAACCCCAAGACGGTGGTGCGCGCCGGCTACGGCCTGTTCTACGGCCGCACGCCCTCGATCATGATCGGCACCTCGCACAGCGGGAACGCGGTCAACGTGGTCACGATCACCTTCACCGGCAACCAGGTGCCGACGTATCCCGGCCGTTTCGCCGCGCTGCCCACCGGCGCGTCGCTGCCGCGCCCCTCGATCCAGTTCTTCGACCCGGACTTCGAGAGCCCCCAGGTGCACCAGGCCAGCACGGGCGTCGAATACGCGCTGGCCGACGACGTCTCCGTCGGGGCCAGCTACCTGTTCGTGGCCGGACGGAAGCTCGCGCTCTCCCGCGACTTCAACCTGGGCCCGGCCGTGCCCACCGCGGTGGCGATCCAGGGCAGCGGCAGCCTCACCGTGAACCGCTACCCGACGCGCCTCGCCTCGAACTTCGACCGGCTGGTGCGGTTCGAGAGCACGGGACGCTCGAACTACCACGGCCTCACGCTCGAGATGAAGAAGCACTTCCGCGGCACGCTCCTGACCAACCTCGCCTACACGCTGGGACAGGTCAAGGACAACAACCCCGACTCGGTCAACGTGGTGCTCGGGGGCGGCGACGACGCGCGCTTCCCCTCGGACCCCGCGGACCGCGACGCGGACTACGCGCCCGGCAACAACGACGTGCGGCACCGCGTCGTGTTCAGCGGCTACTGGGACCTGAGCTACTGGAAGGACGCGGGCGGCGCGGCCCGGGCGCTGCTCGACGGCTGGTCGCTGAGCTGGATCGCCACCGCGCACAGCGGGTACCCGTATTCGCAGCGCGTGACCAACGACCTCAACCTCGACGGCAACCGCAGCAACGACCTGGTGCCCGGGGGCCGCAACGCGGAGCGCCTGCCCTGGACGCGGGTGATCGACGCGCGGCTCTCCCGGCGCATCCCGCTCGGGGCGTCCCTCCGGCTGGAGCTGATCGCGGAGGCCTTCAACCTGCTGAACAGCACCAACATCAGCCAGCGCCGCGACACCCTCTACAACTTCACCAACAACGTGCTGGTGCCGCTGCGCGGCCAGAGCAACCCGCGCCTGGACTTCGGGGCGGACGCCAACACGCAGCTCAACTTCGAGGACACGCAGAGGATCGTGCAGCTGGCCGCGAAGATCACGTTCTAACGCTCGCGCCGCGCGCGCCGCCGCGGGCGCTCCCTTACCGGTAGCTCACCCAGATCGGGCTGGACCACGCCTGCTGGCCGTTGGCCTGGGTGACGCGCACGTAGTACAGGTGCTCGCGACCGGGCCGGCCCCGGTCGCGCATCGTGAAGTGCAGGCTCGACATGTCGGCCCGCTCCAGGCGCTCGCCGCCCTCGGGCGTGGCCGGGTCGTAGAGCATGAAGGCGCCGTCCGCGCCGGACGGGTTCTGCTCGATGCGCACCGCCGCGAACGTGTCCACGAGGTCCTTGACGATCTCGACGCGGTCGATGGCGGCCGTGCCCTCGACGCGCACCTTCAGCTCCACCTCGCCGGCCGCCGTGATCTCCTCGCCCATCGGGAAACCGTTGGCGGTGAACTCGAGCACGATCTTGTCGCCGGTCGTGGCGTAGATCCTCCGGCGGCGCACCGCCTCGAAGAGCGGCCCGCGGTCCAGCGTCTCGGCCAGCACCGCGGTGAGCCCGCCTTCGCCGGGCTGCAGGTGGTGCGTGTCGCTCGCGCCCATCACCCCGACCTTCCGCCCGCGGCGGAGCTGGTCCTGGTACTGGTGGCCGGGCACCTGGCGGCGGCCTTCCCAGGGGTTGCCGTAGAACTCGAAGCGGCCGTGCCAGGAGCAGATCTCGAAGTTGGGCTCGACCGCGGCGTCGTGGTGGTCGGGGTTCCAGCGTCCCCAGGTGGCCTGGCCGGTGTGGTGCGGGGACATGAGCCCGTCGTGACGCCGCGCGAGCGCGTAGAGCTCCTCGATGGTGTCGCCTTCGGGCGAGGTGAACGCGAGCTGCGGCGTCTCGTCCTGCTTGAAGAGCACGACGCGGTGGCCGTAGCGCGAGCCGGCGGTCCATTCGAAGCCGCTGAAGCTCAGGAAGCGGCCGGGCGCGGTGAAGGCGCGCGCCAGGGTGCGGATCTCCGCGTATTCGCCGTGCTGCAGGCGGCCCATCTCCGAATGGTCGCTGACCACCGCGAAGTCGAGACCCAGGTGATCGCGCGCCAGCCAGAGCACCTGGTCCGCGTGCCCGGTCTTCGCGTCCGACAGGATGCTGTGGCTGTGCGGGTCGCCGAAGTAGATCTGGAAGCGGCCGTCCCCGGTGGGGATGCCCCCGGGCGGTCCGCCGGGCGCACGCGCGAGCCGCACCTGCTCGCGCCGGTGCCCGTCGGGAGCGGCGGGGGCGAGCGGAGCCGGGATCGCGGCCGGCGCCGGCGTGTCCAGCCGGCCGAGGAACACCGCGTTGGGCGCGGCCAGGGTGTTGAACACGTCCACGTCGCCGCGGCCCAGTGCCGTGCCGCCGCTGCCGGAAGGGTCCGGCTGGCCCTCCCACGCGAGCCACAGCTCGCCGGCGGGCGAGAGCGCCACCGCCGGCCACTCGTCCCGCCCGCCGTACGGCGTGGTCAGGTGGAGCTCCTCGGACCAGCCCGCGCCGTCGTGGACGCGGCCCCACAGGTCGAAGTTGTGCGCGCCGGTCGCGTCGGTGCGCCAGACGACCCACGGCCGCCGGCGCGCGTCGAGCGCGACCACCGGGTAGTTCTGCGTCTGCTTCCAGTGCCAGTACGGATCGACGGCATCCCGCGGCGTCTTCACCACCGCGCCGAAGCTGACCTGCCCGGGCTGCCCGCCGGGATGCGCGGAGGGCGGGGCGAGCCAGCGGCCGTCCCGCCAGGCGCGCACGAACGCGTCGCCGGAGTGGCGGTCGGTGCGCAGCGGGTCGTCGTGATGGCCGCGCATCGAGTTCCAGGCGAGCCAGAGGGTGCCGTCGGACGGGTCGACGGCCAGCGACGGGGTGTCGTCGATCGCGGCGTGCGCGGTCGCCTGTTGCTGCGAGGACACGACGGCGGCGCCACGCCGGCTCTCGACATGCGCCACGAAGACGTCGGCGTTGCCGGTCCGCGTGCTGTCCCAGGCCAGCCAAGCCCCGCCGCCGCGCGCGGCGGCGAGCGCCGGGCGCCGGTCCACGCTGCCCGCCGCGCCGAGCCGCACCGGGGGCGACCAGCGGCGGCCCTGGCGGTGGCGGACCTCGATCGCGAAGGTGGTGCCCTCGATGGTCTCGCAGGCGACCCACAGGCCGCCGCGCTCGTCGCGGACGGCGACCGGATGCAGCTCGGCCGCCGCGCCGCGGGTCACGCGCTCCTCGGCGCCCCACCGCCCTCCCGAGAACCGGCGCGCGTAGACGTCCCAGTTGCCCGCGCGGCGCCCGTGCCAGAAGACCCAGACGTCGCGGCCGTCCGCCACGATCCGCGGCGCGCCCTCGATGCCCTCCGCGAGCGTCGTGTCGGCGGACCACGTGGCCCCGTCGCGGGAACGCACGACGACCGCGTCCCCCTCCGCGCCCATGACCACGCGCGCCAGCCACAGCCGTCCCCGGGCGTCGAACGCGATGGCCGGGTACTTGTCCGAGATCGCGGAGGGCACGGTCTCCACGCGCGAGAGCGGCGCGGCCGGCGCCGCCGCCCACAACGCCCACGCGAGCACGAGGATCACATCCACCCTCCTGAAGCGGCTCGGGGCCGGAGCCGCGGATCATACCGGCTTCGCGTTGCGCGAGGCGGGCGGTATCCTTCCCGGGATGGCGACCGCGCCTTTCGGCTTCCTGCGCGTCGGCGCCGCCTGTCCGCCGGTCCGCGTCGCGGACCCCGCGTGGAACGTCGAGCAGGCGCTGCGGTTCGTGGCCGAGGCGCGCGACCAGGGCGTGCAGGTGCTGGCCCTGCCCGAGCTGGCGCTGACCGGCTACACCTGCGGCGACCTCTTCTTCAGCCTGGACACCCTGGTCGGCGGCGCCGAGAGGGCGCTGGCGCGGCTGATCGAGGCGAGCGCCGCGCACCCGATGCTGGTCGCGGTGGGGCTGCCCGTGGCCGCCGACGGGCTCCTGTTCAACTGCGCCGCGCTCGTGCAGTCGGGCCGCCTCCTCGGCGTCGTCCCGAAGACGTACCTGCCCGGGTACAAGGAGTACTACGAAGAGCGCTGGTTCTCCTCCGCGCGCGAGGCGCGTTCGGGCGAGGTGCGGCTGGCGGGCTCCCCGGCGCCGTTCGGGCCGCGCCAGATCTTCAGGCTGCCCGAGGAGCCGCGCGTCTCCGTCGCGGTGGAGATCTGCGAGGACCTGTGGGCGCCGGTGCCGCCCAGCAGCCTGCACGCGGTGGCCGGCGCGACGGTGATCCTGAACCTGTCCTCCTCGAACGAGCTGGTGGCCAAGGTGGACTTCCGCCGGGAGCTGGTGAAGCAGCAGTCCGCGCGCGGGCTCTGCGGCTACGTCTACGCGAACACCGGGGTCCACGAGTCCACGACCGACGTGGTGTTCGGCGGGCACCTGGTGATCGCGGAGAACGGCACCTTGCTCGCGGAGGGCGAGCGCTTCAAGCGCGCGGGCGACCTGATCGTCACCGAGATCGACACCGAGCGCCTGGGCGTCGAGCGCGCGCGGCAGACCTCGTTCGCCGACGGCGTGCACGCGCTGCCCGGCGGATACCGGGTCACGCCGCTCCAGCCGATACCGGCGGAGAAGAGGCGCCGCCTGGTGCGCGCGGTCGAGGCGAGCCCGTTCGTGCCGCAGGACGCGGCCACCCTCGACCAGCGGTGCGAGGACATCTTCGCGATCCAGACCGCGGGCCTGGCCAAGCGCCTCGAGCACACGGGCCTGAAGCGCGTGACCCTGGGCCTCTCCGGCGGTCTCGACTCCACGCTGGCCCTGCTCGTGTGCGTGAAGACGTTCGACCTGCTCGGCCTGCCGCGCGAGGGCATCCTGGCCGCCACCATGCCCGGCTTCGGCACCACCGCGCGCACGCTGGGCCAGGCGCGCGAGCTGGCCCGGGCGATGCGCGTCGAGCTGCGCGAGATCGACATCCAGGCCGCCGCCCGCCAGCACATCCAGGACATCGGCCTCGACCCGCAGGACCGCCAGAGCGCCACCTACCAGAACCTGCAGGCGCGCGAGCGCACGCAGGTGCTGATGGACCTCGCGAACATGGAGGCCGGGATCAACGTGGGCACCGCCGACCTGTCCGAGATGGCGCTCGGCTTCAGCACGTTCGCCGGCGACCACATCTCGATGTACAACGTGAACGCCGGGGTGCCCAAGACGCTGGTCAAGGTGCTCGTGCGCTGGGTGGCCGCCCACCGCGCCACCGGACCCGAGCGCGCGGTGCTGGAGGCGGTGCTCGAGACGCCGATCTCGCCCGAGCTGGTGCCGCCGGGCGCCAAGGGCGACTTCGGCCACCGGACCGAGGACATCGTGGGCCCCTACGAGCTGCACGACTTCTTCCTCTTCTGCGTGCTGCGGCTGGGCGCCGGCCCCAGGAAGGTGCTCTACCTGGCCGAGCACGCGTTCGGCACGAAGTACGACGAGGCCGCGCGCCGGAAGTGGCTGCGCGTGTTCGTCACCCGCTTCTTCGCCCAGCAGTTCAAGCGCTCGGCCTGCCCCGACGGGCCCAAGGTGGGTTCCGTGAGCCTCTCGCCGCGGGGCGACTGGCGGATGCCGAGCGACGCCTCCGCCCAGGCCTGGCTGAGCGAACTCGACCGCGGCTAGGGCACGGCCCGCCCGGGAGGGCCGGCAAGCCGGGTGTAAACTTCGGGTTCGAATGCCTCTGGTGCTGATCTGCTCGCAATCGGGGCTGGAGTCCGAGCTGGGCAGCACACCGCTCTGGCGCGCGGACATGGAGCGCCACACCGCCGCCGGGATGGAGGAAGCCCAGATGCTGGCGGAGGCGAAACGCCCCGACCTGGTGGCGGTGGACCGCGACCTGCCGCGCGCGGCCGAGCTGGTGGCCGCCCTCCGTGGCGAGGAGGCCACCCGCCGCTCGTCCATCGTGGTGCTGGCCCGCGGCGACCACGACCCGCTCGAGGTCGAGCTGCTCGAGGCCGGCGCCAACGCGGTGCTGCGGCTCCCGCCCGGTCCCGACTGGGAGGCGCGGCTGCGCGTGCTGCTCGCGGTTCCCGTGCGCCGGCAGGCGCGGCTGGCGGTGAGGCTGCAGGTCGAAGGCTTCCGCGCCGGCGGCGTCCCCGTGGAAGGCGTCGCGCTCGACCTGAGCCAGACCGGCATGCTGATCGAGGTGCGCACCGCGCTGCGCCCGGGGGACGACCTGGACCTGCGCTTCCACACCCCCGACAAGTCGCTGGTGGAGGCGCGCGCGCGCGTCGTCCGCCAGGCCGGCCCCGTGCGCTACGGCGTGCAGTTCGCCTCGCTCGGCACCGCCGAGAAGGAGCGCATCCGGCGTTTCGTCGAATCCACGCCCCACGCCTGAACGAGCCCTCCACCACGCGGCCCGACACCCCATGAACATCCCGGCATTGCACATCGCGGACATCGAGCTGCCGCCCTCCATGGAGCGGCTGCGCGACCTCGCCTACGACCTCTGGTGGAGCTGGTCCCCGCCCGCCACCCGCCTGTTCACCTGGATCGATCCCGACCACTGGCGGCGGTACCACAACCCGGTCGAGCTGCTGATCAACCTCGACCCGCGCCACTGGGACCGGCTGATGGCGGACCCCGAGTTCCGGCAGGCCTACGACGACGTGATCCGCGACCTCGACGCCTACCGCGCGCGCCGCCCCTGGATGGCCGACCTGCCCGAGCCGCTCCGCGGCCCGGTGGCCTATTTCTCCATGGAGTTCGGCATCCACGCCTCCCTCGGCGTCTATTCCGGCGGCCTGGGCGTGCTCTCCGGAGACCACTGCAAGGCCTCGAGCGACCTGGGCGTGCCCCTGGTCGGAGTGGGCCTGCTCTACCGGTCCGGCTATTTCCGGCAGACCGTGGACGCCGACGGCTTCCAGCAGCACATCTACCCCGACTACGACTTCGCGCGCCTGCCCGTGCTGCCGGTGAAGGCGCCGGGCGGCGGCGTGCTCACGATCTCGGTGGAGCTGCCCGGCCGCACGGTCCAGGCGGCGGTGTGGAAGGCGCAGGTCGGCCGCGTGCCGGTGCTGATGCTCGACACCGACGTGCCGCAGAACGACCCCGCCGACCGGCCCATCACCGGCATCCTCTACGTGCGCGGGCGCGAGATGCGGCTGGCCCAGGAGATCGTGCTCGGCATGGGGGGGGTGCGCGCGCTGCGCGCCCTGAACATCCACCCCGCGGTGTGGCACATGAACGAGGGGCACGTCGCCTTCCTCGGCCTCGAGCGCGCGCGCGAGCGGGTCGAGCAGGGCGACATGGGGCTCTCCGACGCGCTCAAGGTGGTGGCCCGGAACACGGTCTTCACCACCCACACGCCGGTGCCCGCCGGCAACGAATCGTTCGACCCCCTGCTCGTCCGGCGCTACCTGGAGCCCTGGATCGAGGCGGTGGGCTGCGACCCGCAGGCCGCCCTCTCGCTGGGGTCCGAGTCCGGCATGTTCAACCTGACCGCGCTCGCCATCCGCCTCTCGTCCGCGGTCAACGGGGTGAGCCGCCTGCACGGCGACGTCTCCTCGAACATGTGGCGCCACCTCTGGCCGGGCGCCCCCGACAAGCCCGTCGCCTTCATCACCAACGGCGTGCACACGCCCACCTGGGTCGGCTCCGAGATGCGCGCGCTGTACGGCCGCTACCTCGACGCCGCCTGGGAGGAGCGCATCCTCGACCAGGAGATGTGGGCCGGCGTGGACGCGATCCCGGACCCCGAGCTGTGGTCGGCCCACCGCTCGCAGAAGGAGCGGCTGATCCGCTTCGTGCGCGAGCGGCTGCGGCAGCAGGGCGCACGGCACGGCGCCTCGCCCGACGACCTGCGCGAGGTCGAGCGCCTGCTCGACGCGCGCGCGCTGACCATCGGCTTCGCGCGGCGGTTCGCCACCTACAAGCGCGCGGTGCTCGTGTTGTCCGACCTCGAGCGCCTGCGCCGGATCCTCTCCGACCCCGACCGGCCCGTGCAGATGCTGTTCGCGGGCAAGGCCCACCCCGCCGACCGGGACGGGCAGGAGGCGATCCGCCGGTTGTTCCTGCTCACGCAGCGCGACTTCCGCGGCCGCATCGTCTTCATCGAGGATTACGACATGGAGGTCGGCCGGATGCTGGTGCAGGGCTCCGACGTGTGGCTCAACACCCCGCGCCGCCCCCAGGAGGCGAGCGGCACCAGCGGCCAGAAGTCCCCGATCAACGGCGGCATCAACCTGAGCATCCCGGACGGCTGGTGGGCCGAAGGCCACGGCGACGGCAACGGCTGGGCGATCGGAGCCTCCGACGGCAGCGACGACGTGGCCGCGCAGGACGCGGCCGACGCGGCCGAGCTGTACCGGCTGCTGGAGGACGAGGTCGTCCCCTGCTTCTACGACAAGGACGAGGACGGCCTGCGGCGGCGCTGGATCGGCATGATGAAGGCCTCGATCCGCTCGGTCGTTCCTCGCTTCAGCGCCCACCGCATGGTCCGCGACTACGTCGAGAAGAGCTACGTGCCCGCCGCGCAGAGGCGCTGACCACCCCCGATCGCCGTCGAAGACGTGACGCCGGCCGCTGCGTGTGTGCGGTCACGTCCCAACCGGCGTGCGCCGCGTAATGCGCCAGTGAGCCGGCGACGATCCTCTCCCGCGCCGGCCCGGTCGGAGGCGCATCGTGGCGGCGTGGTGGACGGTGGGAAGGACGGCGGCGTGGGCGGTGGCGGCGGCGGTCGCGGCCACCACGGCGGCGGCGGGGGAGGAGGCGCCCGCCACCCTCTCGGTGCTCTGGGTGGACCCCTCCGAGGCGCTCCCGGTCGCCGACCAGACGGTGGCCCGCGAGCTCCGTTCCGTGCTGGCGTCGGCCGGCGTCGCGCTGGACTGGCGGGCGAGCGCCGGTGACATGGCGTCGGACGGGGCGGGCCTGCGTGTCGTGCTGCTCGCGCGCGAGGCGGCGGGGCCGACCGACGTGATGGGCAGTGTCTACCGCGGCTCGCGCACCCGCACGGCCTGGATCAACCTGCCCGCCGTGCGCCGCACGCTGCGGCTCGGAACCCACCAGGCGGCCTGGCCGGCGGGGTCGCCCGCCGCGCTCGCCCGCGCGCTCGCGCGCGTGATCGCACACGAGCTGGTCCACATCCTGGCCCCGGAGATGCCGCACGCCCGCGAGGGCCTGATGGCCGCCAAGCTCGGCCCGCGGTTCCTGACGGGCCGAGAGGCGGCGGTGTCGGCGGCGGTGGCCGACGCCCTGCGCCGGGGCGCCCTGCCCGACAGCCACGCGCGCGGCTACGAAGGGATCGCGCTGGCGAGCGCGAACTAGTGTTTCGTCACCGAAGTGTTGTTGACACCGAATGTAACAAGACTTCGGTGACGAGACACTAGTCGGAGCCGGTCGCCCGCCGCGCTTCGTTGAACGCCTGGTAGAGCCGCGCCCGCTCGGCCATGGCCCGCAGCAGGGGCACCTCGGCGGCGGCGGCGTCGCGCGGGTTGACCACGAGGTCGGCCTGCAGCGCGAAGGCCTGGACGCCGTCGCCGGTCTTGAACTCGTCGCCGACCAGCACCAGGAAGATGCGCCGGCGCGCGGAGGGCCCCAGGCGGAGGATGCGCTGGCTCAGGGTCTCCGCGGCCCCCGGCACCGCGACCGCACGCGTGGCGATCACCACGTCGAACAGGCCGTCCTCGAGCATCCGGCCGCCTTCGTCCGCGGTGTCCAGGGCCTCGGTCGCATAGCCGAGCTGGGCCAGCGGCTGGGTCAGCGCGGCGGCCACGGCCCGGTCCGGCACCGCCACCAGCACCTTGCGGCCCTGGCCGGAGTCGGCGCCCAGCTCGCGGCGGAGCTGCGCGATCGCCGCGTTGCGCACCTCGCCCGGCGCCGCTTCCGGGGGCGGCGCGGGCGCCGAAGACCCACCGGCCGCCGGGGCCGCCGCCGACGCGGCCGCCCGGCCGGGGAACCGCACGGTCGCCTGGCATTTCGGGCACTTCACCGCGAACGGGCGGTCGGGCACGCGCGCGTCGTCCACGGCGATCTTCTGACCGCACTGGGGGCAGGGGGCCTGCACGTTACCTCTCGATCAGCCCGTCGAGCTCGGACGCGGGCGCGGGGGCGACGGCCGGGCGGCGCGGGCCCGCCGCCGCCGGCTTCGGCGGGGGCGGCGCGGCGGGGCTGCCCTGCGTGTCGAGGCGGAGCTGCAGGTTCGTGCGGTTGGTCGAATACGAGAGGCCGGTCTCGCGGTCGATCTGGCCGGCGTTGATCAGCCGCTCCAGCTCCGAGTCGAAGGTCTGCATCCCCTCGAGCGCGCCGTCGGCCATCGCGTCGAGCAGGCTCTTGCCCTCGCGTTCGCCTTCCTGGACGTATTCGCGCGTGCGCGAGTTGGAGCGCAGGATCTCGCAGAGCGCCATGCGTCCGCCGCCCTTGCGCGGGACCAGGCGCTGGCTCACCACCCACTTGAACGCCTGCGAGAAGCGCGTGCGGATCTGGCGCTCCTCGTTCTTCGGGAACACGCCGACGATGCGGTCGATGGTCTTGGCCGCGTCGATCGTGTGCAGGGTGGAGAGCACGAGGTGGCCGGTCTCGGAGGCCTCCAGCGCGATCGAGATCGTCTCCACGTCGCGCATCTCGCCGACCAGGATCACCTTGGGCGCCTGGCGCAGGGCGGCGCGAAGGGCGAGCGCGAAGGTCTGGGTGTCCGCGCCCACCTCGCGCTGGTTGATCGTGGCCACGTCGTGCGGGTGGAGGTACTCGATCGGGTCCTCGATCGTGATGATGTGGATCGGCTTCTCGCGGTTGAGCTTGTTGATGATGGCGGCCAGCGTCGTGGATTTCCCGGACCCCGTGGGCCCGGTGACCAGCACGATGCCGTTGCGCTCGGCCGCGATCTCGTTGACCTGCGCGGGCAGCCCCAGCTCCTCGACCGTGGGCACCTTGTTCGGGATCACGCGCAGGACGATCGAGTAGCTGTTGCGCTGCGAGAACACGTTCACCCGGAAGCGCGTGCGGCGCATCAGGCTGTAGGAGAGGTCCACCGACCCCGTGCGCACGAGCTTGTCCGCGAGGTCGCGCTTGCCGGCCAGCAGCCGCATGGCCGCCAGCTCCGTGTGGTACGGCATCAGCCGCTCGAGGCCGGCGAACGGCACGGCCCGAAGCTGGCCGTCCACCTCCACCTGCGGTGGCCGCCCGACCGAGAGGTTCAGGTCGGAGATGCCGGGAGCGACGTCGAGCATGCTCCCCAGCAGCGGATCGAGGTCGAAGTAGGCCATCAGGCTCCCCCCTCCGGGCGCGGGATCATAGCACCGACCCGCGAGGCGGTTCCGCGTACGGAGGCTCGTACGTAGCTTCCGTCACACCGGGCGCTCATCGCCTCCTCAGCCACAAAGCAGCCGCGGCCATCGCTGATTCAAGGCCCGCCGTCGTCTGTTCCCCCAGGCGCGGCGCGGTCGCCGCGCCGCGCCCGCAGGAGGTATCCCATGCTGAGCGGTGGCCGTCGCGTCTCGCGGGTCGGGCTCGCGTGCGTGGCCGTGCTGGCGGCGGCGCCCGCCGAGCCGGGGCCGCTCGGCTGGGGCGCGCCCCCGTGGCGCGCGCCCGCGCCCTGCCCGTCTGCCGCGCCGTCCAACGCGCCGTCCGACGTTCGGCTCGTCTGGGTGGACGTGGCCGGCGTGGCGCGGGCGGCCTTTCCGGAGGCCCGCCGCGAGGTGTTGTCGCTGCTCGGCCGCATGGACGTGCGCGCGACGATGCGCGAAGGCGCCGTCCACGGCACCAGCGACGGCTCCGAGCTGATCGTGATCGTGCTGCCGGGGCCGCCTCCGGGAGCCCGCCTGCACGACCACGTGATGGGCGCGACGCAGCGGACACCCGAGGGCGTGCGCGCGATGTGGGTGTACGCATCGGGCGTCGCGGCCACGCTCGGCCTGGAGCCCGCGCCGGCCGCGTTCTGGCCGCCGCGGCAGCGCCGCCAGTTCGGCGTCGCGCTCGGCCGCGTGGTCGTCCACGAGCTGGTGCACGCGCTGGCCCCGCAGCGCCCGCACGTGGGCGGCGGGCTGATGGCGGAGCGCATGGGGCGCACGCTGCTCCTGAGGTCGGGCCTGCCGATCGACCCGACCACCGCGCGCGCGGTGCGCGAGTCGCTGGCCGGGGGGGCCGTCCGTCGCGGCCCCGTGGCGGCGATGCCGTGACGCTAGGGCGCCCCGTCCTCCGCGCGCAGCCAGGACGCGAGCCGCTCCGCGGCGTCGGCCAGGCGCGGGCCGGGCCGGTTCCAGTAGGCGTTGCCGTCCATCAGCAGCACGCGCGGGGCGATCGCGCGCAGCGCGCCCTGGTGCGGCGCGGCCTCGGCGCGCGTCCGCTCCAGGTCGAACCCGCACGGCGCGACCACCAGCACCTCCGGCGCCAGCGCGCGCAGCTCGTCCCACGACGCGTAGCGCGAGGGGGCGCCCGGCGGCGGGCCGGCGTATTCGCCCCCCGCGGCTTCGAGCGCCTCCGGCACCCAGTGGCCGGCCAGCATCAAGGGGTCGAGCCACTCCACCAGCGCGACGCGCGGGCGGCGCGCGGCGGGCCGCACCGCCAGCCGCGCGAAACGGTCGGACAGCGAGGCGGCCAGCCGGCGCCCGCGCGCGGGGACGCCGCAAGCCTCCGCCAAGCGGCGGACGTCGCCGATCACGTCGCCCAGGCGCGCCGGCTGCAGCGAGACGATCTCGGCGGAGACCCCGGCCCGCCACACCGAGCGCGCCACCTGCTCGTACGAGACCGCGCACACCTCGCAGGCCTCCTGCGTGACCACCACGTCCGGGGCCAGCGCGGCCAGCGCGCGCTCGTCGAGGTCGTACAGGGGCAGGGACTCCGCGTGGACGCGCCGCACGTCGGCGTCGAGCGCGGCGCTCCCCTGCCTCGGGTCCACGCGGGCGCGGGTCAACGCGGGCAGCGCCGCGACGTCCGGGGGGAAGTCGCAGCTATGGGAGCGGCCGACCAGCGCCTCGCGCAGCCCGAGCGCGCAGACGATCTCGGTGGCCGCCGGCAGCAGGGTGACGATCCGCACGCTCACCGCGCCTGCTCGAACCAATACAGAGGATGGGGGAGTCCCGCGACGCGGTGGCCGTGCACGGTCACCCGGAACGCCTCCGCGCACGCGGCGCTCGCCAGCACGTCGTCCGGACGGCCCTCCGCCGCCACGCGGCCGTCCGCGAGCAGGACCATGCGCTCGGCCCAGGCGGCGGCGCGGGGCAGGTCGTGGGCGACCGCGAGCACGCCCACGCCCTGCGCCCGCACCTCGTCGAGCACGCGAAAGAGCGCGAGCTGGTGGCCGATGTCGAGGTGGGCGGCCGGCTCGTCCAGGAGCAGGATGCGGGGTTCCTGCGCCAGCCCGCGGGCGAGCGCGGCGAGCTGCCGCTCACCGGCCGACAGCGTGCCGAGCCGCCGCCGGCGCAGGTGCGCCACGCCGGCGCGGTCGAGCGCGCGCGCGACCGCCTCCTCGTCCGGGCGCGTCCACGGCCGTAGCGGCCCGCGGTGGGGGTAGCGCCCCAGGCGCACGCGGTCTTCGACGGCGAGGGCGTCGGCCCCGGACTCCTCGGACGTCACCAGCGCCACCGTGCGGGCGAGCGCGTCGCGGGTCCAGGCCGCCAGCGCCCGGCCGTCGAGGCTCACCTCGCCGGCCGCCGCCGGGAGCAGGCCGGCCAGCGCGCGCACCAGCGTGGACTTGCCCGCGCCGTTGGGTCCGACGACCGCCAGCGCCTCGGCCGCGTGGAGCGCGACGTCCACCCCCGCGAGCACCGGCCGCGCGCCGCGCCTCACGGCCAGCCCCCGGGCGAGGAGGAGCGGCCTCATGCCCGCGCCTCGCCGCGCAGCGCGAACAGGAAGTACGGCGCGCCCACGAAGGCGGTCAGAGACCCGAGCGGCAGGTCCATCGCAGGGCTGACCGTGCGGCTGGCCACGTCGGCCAGCACGACCAGCACCGCGCCGGCCAGGAACGACGCGGGCAGCAGGTGGCGTCCGAGAGGCCCCACGAACCGCCGCAGCGCGTGCGGCGCCATCAGGCCCACGAAGGGGACGGACCCCGCCACCGAGGTGGCCGCCCCCGCGACCAGCGCCGCCAGCGCCAGCAGCCCCAGGCGCGTGCCGTGCACCGGCAGCCCCAGCGCGCGGGCCTCGTCCTCGCCCAGCGACAGGATGTCGAGCGGGCGGGCGAGCACCACCAGCGCGGCCACGCCGGCCACGATCAGCCCGCCCCCGGCCTGCACGTGCGTCCAGCCGCGGCCCTCGAGCCCACCCGCGAGCCAGAACAGCACGGTCTTCACGCGGTACTCCTCGGTCGCGACCAGCAGCACCGACGTCCCCGCGGAGGCGAGGGCCGAGACCGCGAGCCCGGTGAGCAGCAGGCCGTGCAGGGTGGCGCGGCCGCCGGCGTGCGCGAGCGCGTAGACCGCCAGCACGGCGGCCAGGGCGCCCGCGAACGCGGAGAGGGGCAGCGCGAGGAAGAGGTCGGTCGCCCAGCCCAGGCGCACCGAGAGCACCGCGCCCATCGCGGCACCGGAGCCCACGCCGAGCAGGCCGGCGTCGGCCATCGGGTTGCGGAACACCGCCTGCAGCGCGGCGCCCACCACGGCCAGGCCGCCGCCGACCAGCGCGGCCAGCAGCACGCGCGGCAGGCGCACGGTCCAGAGGATCGTCTCCCCGGCCGGGCTCAGCGGCGAGCGGCCGGCCCCCAGCGCGGCCGCCAGCGAGGCCAGGAGGTCCTCGACCGGCAGCCAGACGCTGCCCGCGGCGGCCGCCAGCGCCAGCGCGAGCGGCAGCGCGAGCGCGAGCGCCGCGAAGGCGGCCCCCCGGCGGCGGTGCTCTGTCATCGCGCCGCGCGCGGCACGCGGTCCGGGTGCAGCTCGGCCGCCAGCGCCCGGCAGGCCTCCGCCGCGTGATGGTTCAGCGCCACCAGCAGCTCGGTGCGCAGCTCCACGATCTTCCCCCCGCGCACCGCGCGCATCTGCGAGAGGAGCGGATGCGCGAGCAGCGCCTCGCGCACGCCCGGCCACCGGCCGAGCAGCACCACGTCGGGGTCGGCCACGAACGCGCGCTCGGCCCCGGCGGGCGCGATCCCGGTGACGCCGATCTCCCGCCCGACGTTCACCGCCCCCGCGCACTCGATCAGGGTGCCGATCGCGGTGCCCGCGCCGGCCGTCATCGGGTTCGACCAGTAGAGGACGCGCGGCCGCGGCGCACCCTGCAGCCGGCGCGCGACGTCGGCCAGCGTGTGGTCGTACCGCTCGACGAGCTTCCGTGCCGCCGCTTCCGCGCCCACCGCGCGCCCGAGGGCGAGCACGGCCTCCCGGAAGCCGGCGAGCGTCTCGAGCCCTTCCATGCGGTGCAGGCGCAGCCCCGCGCCCTCGAGCTGCCGCTGCACGTCGGCGTCCGTGTACTGGGAGATCACGATCAGGTCCGGGGCGAGCGCCACCAGCCGCTCGACGTCGGCCCGCGGGAACCGCGCCGCCGCCGCCGGCACGCGCCCGGCCACGTTCGAGGTGCCCGGCTCGTCCGCGAACGAGGTCACGGCCACCAGCCGCTCCGGCGGCAGGATGTCCACCAGCACCTCGTCCGCCGCGAGGTTCAGGGAGGCGACCCTCTTCGGGATCACCGCGGAGGGCGCGGAGGACGCGGAGAACAGAAGAAGGGCGGACGCCGTGACGACGACCTGTCTCATGGGCGCGGCTCCGCCGATCCAGGGCGGGCCGTGGATCCGGTCTTCCTTCCGTCCTCCCCGACCTCCGCGCCTCCGCGGTGATCCGTTCCGTTCTCCGGAAGCAGATCCGCGAACACGAAGCCGTCCCGCTCGACCACCTCGCCGCCGCGCACGGGGACGGCAGACGTGAACATCGGCCCGTCCCAGGCGAAGGTGTGGAACTCGCCGTTCTCGCCGCAGGGGTCCACTCCGTCCCGCAGGTCCTCGAGCAGCGCCCCGTCGAAGGCGCGGCCGGCGAACGACGCGGGCAGGACGCGCGGGTCCACGCAGGTGAGCCGGGCCTGGAGGCCGCCCGCGAGCATCTCGCGGGCGAGCGCCGCCGTGGGTCGGCCCCAGAGCGGGAACACCAGCTCCAGCCCGGTCGGCGCCATCTGCCGTTCGCGGTAGCGGCGCACGTCCTCGAGGAACAGGTCCCCGAAGGCCACGCCGCGCACGCCGGCCGCGCGCGCCGACGCGATCGCCGCCGCCATCGCGCGCTCGTACTCCTCGTTCGGGCAGGGCGAGGGGATGTGCACCAGCGTCAGGGGCAGGCCGGCCGCGCGGGCCTGCGCCTCGAGCAGCGCGCGGCGCACCGCGTGCATGGCCACGCGGTCGTACGCCTCGTTCAGCGTGGTCAGCAGGCCGACCACCTCCACGTCCGGCCGCCCGCGCAGCACGTGGAGGCTCCAGGCGCTGTCCTTGCCGCTGCTCCAGGCCAACAGCACGGGAAGGTGGCTCACGGGCGGGCGGTGTCGCGCCGGTAGCGCAGCCCGATGCGCAGCGCGCGCCCGAGGGCCGGGTAGCCGAGCACCTCCTGGTAGCGGCGGTCGAGCAGGTTCTCGCCCACCACCAGCACCTCCAGCGCGCGCGACGCGTGGAGGCGCACGCGCGCGTCGAGCCGGGCGAAGGAGCCGTTCCGCTCGAGCCCGAGCCCGAGGAAGTCGCTGTCCGCGCGCGACCCGACCAGCAGGAGGTCCGCGCCGGCCGACACCCGGCGGGATCGCCAGCGCGCGGACAACGCGCCCTGGTGGCGCGGCCGCCGCAGGAGCGTGCGGCCCGCCGCGTAGACCGGGTCGAAGTCGCTGCCGCTCACGATCACCTCGCCGTCGAGGAGCGTGTACTGGGCGCTCAAACGCACGGCCGGCGCGGGCGACGCCTCCGCCACGAGCTCCAGGCCGCGGGCGCGCGTGCGGCCGAGGTTCGCCCACGATCCCTGGAACGTCGCCGGGTCCACCACGTGGTAGGCGATCTGGTCCCGGTAATCGTGGTAGTAGACCGTGGCCTCCGCGCGCAGGCGGTCGCCGAACAGGCGCTGCTCGACGCCCAGGTCGAACGTGCGGCTGCGCTCGGGGCGGAGGTCCGGGTTGCCCTGGGCGAAGAAGGACACGCCGTAGGACTCGAAGAAGCTCGGCTCCTTCACCCCCGCGCCCGCGCTCGCGCGCAAGGTGAGGGGCGCGTCGCCGCCCCGCGCGCGGAAGGCGACCGCCGCGCGCGGCACCGCGGTGGTCCCGAAGCTGCCGTTGTGCTCCAGGCGGGCGCCGAGCATGGCGTACAGGCGGGCGCCGAGCGCCAGGCGGTCCTGGAGGTACACGCCCACGTTCGTGCGGCGCGGCTCGATCAACGGCTCCGCGCGCGAGCCCAGCGCGCCCTGCTCACGCTCCACGTCCAGCCCGCCGGTCAGCAGGTGCGCGCCGGCCTGTGCCTCGAGCTGGTAGCCGCCGGTGAGCCGCGACGTGTCGTGCTGGAAGCCGTGGGGGTTGGGCAGGTCCGAGAACGGGAACGGCGCCACGCGGTCGCCCCAGCGGGGCACGAACGATCCCGAATCGAGCGGGTTCAGGGAGACCCAGTCCATGCGCGCATACCCGCCGCGCAGGTGATGGACCGACGCACCGCGCAGGTGGCGTACGTGGACGGCGGCGACGCCGGCCTGCCGCTCGAAGCGCGCGTCGAGGTCCGGCCGGCCGAACGCGGTCTGTCCCGGCGTGCCGTGCGCGCCGTCCTCGCCGCGCAGGACGACGCGGACGCCGGTGCCGGACCCCTCCCAGCCGCCGGACAGCGCGGCCGCGGTCTGGCGGAAGCGGCTGTTGGGCTCCTGGTTGTCGGTCTGCAGGCGCAGGGCCCCGGCCGTCCAGTCGAAGGCGCCGCGTCGGCCGGACGCGCTCGCGTGCGCGCGGCGCCAGTCGAGCTGGCCGGCCTCGACTTCGGCCTGCACCGCGACCGGTCCTCTCTGGCCGCGCCGCGTCACGAGCTGCACCACCCCCGCGAGGGCGTCGGTGCCGTACAGGCTGCTCGCGGCGCCGCGGACCACCTCGATCCGCTCGAGGGCCAAAGGGACCTCCGGCCCGAAGTTGTGCTCGCCGCCCGGCTCGTTCACGGGCACGCCGTCCACCAGCACGCGCACCGCGTTGGAATCGCCGCCGCGCAGGAACAGCGAGGCCTGGGGCCCGGTGCCGCCCGTGCGCGCGAGCGTGAGGCCCGGCACGCCCTGCAGCAGGGTGGCCAGCGTCGCGGCCTCGCGCTCGGCGATGCGCTCGCCCTCGATCACGGTCGCGGGGACGCCGACCGTGGACAGGGTCGCCTCCCCGCGCGTGGCCGTCACCACCACGTGCTCCTGCACGGGCGCGGAGGCGAGGGTCAGGTCGAGCGTGAGGGGGGCCCCGCCGGCCACGACCTCGGCCGGGGCGGCCAGCCGGAAGCCCGGAGCGTCCACGCGCACGCGGTAGCGCCCGGGGACGAGGTCGGCGGCGAAGCGCCCCTCGGGGCCCGTCACGACCGTCACCGTTACCGCGCCTTCGAGGACGACCGGCACGTGCGGCACGGGCGCACCGGCCGCCGTGCGCAGCGTGCCGCGCAGCCGGACGGCCGATTCGGCCGCGGAAGCGGCGACGACGGCGGCGAAGAAGAGCACGACCAGGGCACGGAACGGCATCGCGAGTCTCCTTTCGACGAAGGAGGCTCGACGCGGAGGAACGGGGTGGTGGGTCGGGGACGGGTGCTTCGACATCCGCAGCTCCTTCGCGCGAGAAGCCTCAGGCGGTCTGTCGGGGCAGGTTTCCTGGCTCCCGGGTCATCGCTCCGCTCCGGCCTTCCCCGGGCACTTGCCCGAGTGGCGGCGCCTTTCGGCGCCTTCGGAGGCGGGCTCGCCGGCTACAGTGGCGGGACCGCGCAGGCGTTGGACCTGCTTCCCTTTTCCCCCTCGACGAGGGGCACCCCGACCTTAGGGGGCGAGTCTGACAGGCCCGCTCCGCGCGTGTCAATCGGAAACGCACCTCTCCGGGCGGGCACTCTTCTTGCTACTGGTAGCAGGGACAAGGAGGTGCCTGGAGAAAGGAGCGCGCAATGGCCAGAGACGACGAGATCGACGCCCAGGTCAGCGCGGACTGGGAGTTCACTCGGCGCGCCCAGCAGTTGATGTCGAGGCTGCGAACCCTGGGGACCGCCGGTCGTTCGCCGGAAGACCCCGTCCAGGACGAGGAGACGGAACGCGAATAGACGCGGCAGACCCCGGGGCGGGTCGAGGGCCGAGTCGGAGGTCGGAAAGACGGACAATCGCCATCATCCAAGGGGCGTCCTTCGGGACGCCCCGTTCTCTTCACGGCCCCGGACCGCCGTGCCACGCCTTTTCCGCGACGTATGATGCGGCGGTGAACGACCGCTTCCTGCGCGCGTGCCGCCGCCTTCCGGTGGACCGCACGCCGGTGTGGTTCATGCGCCAGGCCGGCCGCTACATGGCCGAGTACCGCGCGCTGCGCGAGAAGCACAGCCTGCTCGAGCTGTGCCGCACGCCCGAGCTGGCGGTGGCGGTCACCCTGCAACCGGTGCGCGCGCTGGACGTGGACGCGGCGATCCTGTTCAGCGACCTGCTGCTGCCGCTGGCCCCGCTGGGCGTCCCCTTCGACTTCCAGGCCGGCGAGGGGCCGGTGGTGGAGAGCCCGCTGCGCTCCGCGGCCGACATCTCGCGGCTGCGGCGCTTCGAGCCGCGCCAGGAGCTCGGCATGGTCCTGGAGGCGATACGGATGCTCCGCCGCGACCTGCCGGTACCGCTGATCGGCTTCGCGGGCGCTCCGTTCACCCTGGCCTCGTACGCGATCGAGGGCGGTCACTCGGTCAGCTTCGCGGCCACGAAGTCGCTGATGTACGCGGACGGCGCGGCCTGGCACCGGCTGGCCGGCCTGCTCGCGGAGGTCGTGGCCGACTACCTCGCCGCCCAGGTGGAGGCGGGCGCGCAGGCGCTGCAGCTCTTCGACTCGTGGGTGGGCGCGCTCGACGAGGCCGACTACCGCGAGTTCGCGCTGCCGCACGTGGCGGCGATCTTCGCGCGCCTGCGCGGGCTCGGCGTGCCCGTGATCCACTTCGGGGTGGGCACCGGCCACCTCCTGCGCGCGATGCGCGAGGCGGGAGGGGACGTGATCGGCGTGGACTGGCGCACGCCGCTCGGTGAGGCGGCGCGCCTGCTCGGGCCGGCCGTCGCGCTGCAGGGGAACCTCGATCCCACCGCGCTGCTCGGCCCCCGCGCGCGGCTGCTCGCGCGCGTGGACGCGGTGCTCGACGCGGCGGCCGGCCTCGGCGGCCACGTGTTCAACCTGGGCCACGGCGTCCTGCCCCCCACCCCGGTGGACAACGTGCGCGCGGTGGTCGAGCGCGTGCACGAGCGGACCGCGCGGGCGCCGCGATGAGCCGCGGGGGCGTCCTGCTGCTCGCGCACGGGACGCCGGAGTCGCTCGACGACATGCCCGAGTACCTCACGCGCGTGCGCGGAGGCCGTCCGCCCTCGCCGGAGCTGGTGGAGGAGATGCGGCACAACTACGCCGCGATCGGCGGGCGCTCGCCGCTCACCGACCGCACGCGCGCGCAGGCCGCCGCGCTCGCGCGCGCGCTCGGCGGCACCCCGGTGTTCGTGGGCATGCGGAACTGGAGGCCCTACGTGGCGGAGGCGCTCGCGGAGGCGCGCGCGTCCGGCGTCGAGGAGCTGCTGGCGCTGCCGCTGGCGCCGCAGTACTCGAGCTTGAGCGTCGCCAAGTACCGCGACGCGGTGGAGGCCGCCGGCGCGGGCGGCCTCGCGGTCCGCTTCGTGGAGTCCTGGCACGACCACCCCGGGCTGCTCGACGGGTTCGCGGAGAAGCTCACGGCCGCGCTCTCCGCGGGCCCGGCCGACGCGGTGGTGTTCACCGCGCACAGCCTGCCGCGCCGGGTGATCGAGGCCGGCGATCCCTACGCGGGCCAGGTGCGGGCGACCGCGGAGGGCGTGGCGCGCCGTGCGGGCGTGGCCGGCTGGCGCCTCGCCTGGCAGAGCGCGGGGCGCACCGCGGAGCCGTGGCTCGAGCCGACGCTGGAGCAGGAGCTGCGGGCGGTGGCGGCCGCGGGGGCGCGGCGCGTGCTGGTCGCCCCCGTGGGGTTCGTGGCGGACCACACCGAGGTGCTCTTCGACATCGACGTGCAGGCGCGCGCGGCCGCCGAGGCGCTGGGCCTGCGCCTGGAGCGTACCGAGTCCCTGAACGACTCGCCGCGCTTCGTGGCCGCGCTGGCCGACCTGGTGCGCGCGGCGCGGTATGATCGACCGCCGGCGACCTCCACGCCGGCCTGAGCGATGCGCCTCTCCCAACGCATGGCCCGCCTGGGCACCGAGACCGCGTTCGAGGTGCTGGTGCGCGCGCGCGCGCTCGAGGCCAAGGGCCGCGACGTGATCCACCTGGAGATCGGCGAGCCCGACTTCGACACGCCCGCCCATGTCTCCGAGGCCGCGGTGGAGGCGCTGCGCGCGGGCGCCACCCATTACGGGCCGGCGGCCGGGATGCCGGAGCTGCGCGAGGCGATCGCCGAGGACTCCACCCGCCGCCGCGGGGTGCGCGCCACGCCGGAGATGGTGGTGGTCACGCCCGGGGCGAAGCCGATCATGTTCTTCGTGATCCTCGCCCTGGTGGACGACGGGGACGAGGTCCTCTACCCGAACCCGGGCTTTCCCATCTACGAGTCGATGATCCGCTACATCGGCGGCAACCCGGTGCCGGTGCGGCTGCTCGAGGAGAAGGGCTTCACCCTCGACGTGGACCAGCTCGTGGACCGGGTCGGGCCGCGCACGCGCCTGATCATCCTCAACTACCCGCACAACCCGACCGGGGGCACCATCCCGGAGAGCGGCCTGCGCGCGATCGCGGACGCCGCCGCGCGCTTCGGCGTGCCGGTGCTCTCGGACGAGATCTACGGCCGCATCCTCTACGAGGGCGAGCACGTGTCCATCGCGCGGCTGCCGGGGATGGAGCCGCTCGCCATCGTCCTCGACGGCTTCTCGAAGACGTACGCGATGACGGGCTGGCGCCTCGGCTACGGGATCATGCCCGCCCCGATGGCGCAGGTGGTGGCGAAGCTGCAGACCAACGCGACCTCCTGCACGGCCACCTTCAGCCAGCTCGCGGCCGTGGCCGCGCTGCGGGGTGACCAGTCGCCCGTGGACACGATGGTCGCCGAGTTCCGCCGCCGCCGCGAGGCGATCGTGGAGGGAATGCGCGCGATCCCCGGCTTCACCTGCGCGCGCCCCAAGGGCGCCTTCTACGTGTTCCCGAACATCGCTCGCACCGGCTACTCGTCGAAGGCTTTGGCCGACCGGCTGCTCGAGGAGGCCGGCGTGGCCTGCCTCTCCGGCACCGCGTTCGGGGAGTTCGGCGAAGGGCACCTCCGCTTCTCCTACGCGAACAGCATGGAGAACATCCAGGAGGCGCTGCGCCGGATCCGGCAAACGCTGAGCCGATGACCACGGAGACGCGGAGGCCGGCCACGACCTTCCGCATCTTCGCCACCACCGACATCGGCCCGCAGGCGCTGCAGCGCCTGCGCGACAAGGGCTGGCAGCTCGAGGTGTACGACAAGGTCGAGCCGCCGCCGAAGAGCCTCATCCTCGAGAAGGTGAGGAGCGGCATCGACGCGCTGATCACCACGCTGCGGGACCCGATCGATGGCGAGGTGTTCGCGGCGGGCAAGGCGGCCGGGCTCAAGATCGTGGCGCAGGACGCGGTCGGCTTCGACAACATCGACCGCGCCGCGGCCAACGAGCACCGGATCCCCTTCAGCCACACCGCCGACGTGCTCACCGACGCCACCGCCGAGTTCGCGTTCCTGATCATGGGCGCGGTGGCGCGCATGACCTGGCCGTCCGAGCAGATGGTGCGCGAGCAGACCTGGTCCACCTGGCACCCCTACCATCCCTGGCTCGGAGACGAGGTGACGGGGAGGACCGTCGCCGTGATCGGCACCGGCCGCATCGGCAAGAGCTTCATCAAGAAGGCGGTCGGCTTCGACATGGACGTGCTCTGCTACGACCCGGTCTTCCAGGACCAGAGGCACGTGGCGGGCGTGCAGCGCGTGATGGACGCGCGGCTCGCGGAGGGGCTCACGAAGCGCCAGCAGCGGATCGCCTATGTGCCCTTCGAGCAGGCGCTGCGCGAGGCCGACTTCGTGTCGCTGCACGTGCCGCTCACGCGGCCGGGCGAGGCGGAGGAGCCGACGTTCCACCTGATGGACGAGCGCCGGCTGCGCCTGATGAAACCGACCGCGTACCTGGTGAACACCTCGCGCGGCCCGATCGTGGACGAGAACGCGCTCAGCAGGGCGCTGCTCGAAGGCTGGATCGCCGGCGCCGCGCTCGACGTGTTCGAGAAGGAGCCGCTGCCCGCCGACAGCCCGCTGCGCGACGAGCGGCTCAAGCTGAAGCTGCGGATGTTCCACCACTTCGCCTCCGCCGCCCGCGCCACGCGGCTCTCGCCGGATCCCGACGTGGGCATGGCCGGCCGCACCGTGCAGGCCGTGATCGACGTGCTCGAGGACCGCTACCCGAACCCGGGCGCCGGTCCCTACGTGGTCAACAAGGAGGCGTTCGCGGAGGGACGTTGACGGCGCCGCGCGAAGCGCGGCGGCGGCAGCGCAGGGGGGTGCGGGGGGAGCCGCGAGGCCCATCGGAGCCGAGTTTGCGAG